>JAIXKT010000007.1:113716-155335 GCA_026932145.1 Bacteroidia bacterium | reverse complement strand
CTCTGTCTTGTGAATAGGATGATTCCCGCTTAGGATAACGCTCTCTGTCTTGTGAATAAGAAGATTCCCGCTTAGGATAACGCTCTCTATCTTGTGAGTAGGATGACTTAGAATTATCTATTGAGTTAGATTTATCAAAATCGTTTCTTTTATTATGAAACCTTTTTTCTTCAAAAGAGCCGGATGATTCTGATTTTTTATGAAAAAACGAATGGCTGCCCCCCGAACCCAATTTTTTTATTTTGGTACGGTGCTTGTTGTGCGGATTATTACTCATAGTATTAGGCTTAATTGACTCTCGTCAAGTTGTTTAGTTGTTAGGAAGTTTGTCAGGGTTATATTCAATTATTTTTGTTGGGGACAATTCCGGAAGTTCAGAAATCTTAGGGAGTTCAGAAAGATTATTGATGCCAAAATGTTGCAAAAAGATATTCGATGTCTGGTATAATAATGGTCTTCCGGGGGCTTCGGCACGTCCAGAAATTTCTATTAAATTCTTTTCAAGTAATTTACTTAGGGCATAATCACAATTTACTCCGCGTATAAGTTCAATTTCCGGCTTCGTGATAGGTTGTTTGTATGCGATTATAGCTAAAACATCTAACATTGCCTTGCTGACTTTTCGTTGTTCTTTATGAACTAATATTTTACGTAAATAGGGTGTTAGTTCTGATTTAGTTAATAGTTGGTAGCCTTCTGCTATTTTTACGATATTAAAGGCGTAGTTTTCAGATTGATATTGTATTTTTAGCAGTTCGATATTTTTCTCTACTATTTCGATCGTTGTTTCTGGGTCTGCTGAGAGGCAGATTTCAGTAATCTCGCTTAGGCTAATTGGTTGCTCGGCAACGAATAATAATCCTTCAATAAGCGTTGCCAAGCGCATGATTTTTTAGCCAAGATACGATTTCAGGGTTTTGCTGCGGGATGTGTGGCGGAGCCTTCGGATAGCTTTTTCCTTAATTTGCCGTACTCGTTCACGGGTTAAGTCAAATTTTTCTCCGATTTCTTCGAGTGTTAGGGAGTGTTCTATGCCGATACCGAAATACAATCTCACGACTTCTGCTTCTCGCTGCGTAAGCATACTCAAAGCTCTATCTACTTCTTTGCTAAGGCTTTCGTTCATCAGACCTTGGTCTGGGCGAGGTTCTTCATCGTTTTCCAGAACGTCAAGCAGTCGGTTTTCTTCTCCTTGAACAAATGGGGCATCCATAGAAACGTGCCTGCCAGCAATTTTCAGGGTGTCAGAAACTTCGGTAGCCGTCATTCCATCTAATATCTCCGCAATTTCATGAGGTGCCGGCTCTCTTTCATACTCTTGTTCAAGTTTGGCAAAAGCTTTACCTATTTTATTTAGCGCACCAACCCGATTAAGGGGTAAACGAACTATCCTGGATTGCTCAGCTAACGCCTGTAATATACTTTGACGAATCCACCAAACTGCATAAGAAATAAACTTGAAGCCACGTGTTTCGTCAAAACGCTTTGCTGCTTTAATAAGACCTAAATTTCCCTCATTAATAAGGTCGCCTAATGAAAGTCCTTGATTTTGATACTGTTTAGCTACTGAAACCACAAAACGTAGGTTAGCTTTCGTAAGTTTTTCTAATGCGTATTGGTCGCCTTCTTTGATGCGTTGCGCCAACTCTACCTCTTCGTCGGGTGTCAAAAGCTCCACACGTCCAATTTCTTGTAGGTATTTGTCTAAGGACTGAGACTCTCTATTGGTTATCTGTTTACTTATTTTTAACTGCCTCATCCTTTATTGTGGTTTGTTTTCTAATAAAAATTTTCTGACCTGATTACTTTGATTTTTTGATAAACGCTTTATACGTTTATCAAAAATGGATTGAAATATCTGACTGACAAAAATCCATGTCTCAGGAGCTAAATACAATTCGCTGCCCTCTTTTGTTCCTTTTGTTAAGGGTTTTGAAGTAAGATGTTCCTGTTTCTTTTTTTTCAAGTGCCTCATTTAGTTATCGTATTATTATTTTTTAGTTAAACATGGAGGTTTTATTCTAAGATAATTCCTTTGTAACTTGAATTGTAAGGCGAAAAATAAAACTCTTTCTTCAGAATATCTAAAAAAATTATCTACAATGTGGAACTCTAACCAACTTAAAACAAAACCCGCTATGCCAATCTCTGTAGTATCTCTATCATTTTTCATCCTCTATATTCAGGCATTTTCAGAGTATCTATACGCCAGCATGAATAAAAAGGTTGCAAAAAAATAGCTTTGTTAATAATAAGATATAAAACGGTTATGTTTGGAGTATTTGGGTTTTATTTTTGGCGTAAGCTACGAGGAATCTCTATGGTAGCAATACCAACATCCGGACTTGTTAAGATTGTTATATTTTCAATTACGATGGCACCTACTTTCATAGATTGCCCTAACTCTAAATGGGAAATATCAACAGAAATATGGCTTGGTAAAACGCTTGTTAAACCGGAAACGCGTAATCTTCTCTGTTTTACATTCAGGGTTCCGCCTGCTAAAACACCGGCAGGGTTTCCTTCAACTTTAAGGGGTAAAAATATGTCAATGGCTTTATCCGGCCTAGTGCAGAAGAAATCCATGTGCAGTAAAGATTCTGTAACCGGATGAAATTGGGATTCTCTCGCTACTGATTCGTAGGTTTTCCCATTAATTTCAAGCTGCACCAAATAGGTTTCTTGGGTGTAGATTACTTTTCGTAATTCTTTTTCCGGTGCAAAAAACTGAATATTAGTATCTTTTCCGTAGAGTACACACGGGATTAACCCTTGTTTACGCAGGCCTCTGATGTCGGCTTTAGAACTATGGGTACGTTCAGTACCTTGTAATTGAATAGATTTCATATAACGTAACTTTTTTTATTTTAAAAATAAAGAACTAACAGATTCAAGATTATGAATTTTGTTTAATGCTTGGGCAAAAATACGAGCAATTGAAACAACTTTGATTTTGGGAGAAGTTTTATTTAGCGGTATTGTGTCTGTAACGACTAATTCGGTGAGTGTTGAGTTTTCGATTCTTTGGATAGCTTCTCCGGATAAAACGCCATGCGTAATAGCTGCTCGCACTGATTTTGCGCCTTTTTCTATCAAGTGGTCAGAGGCTTTGCATAGCGTACCTGCGGTATCTACAATATCATCTACGAGGATGACATTTTTGCCGGTTACGTCTCCAATTACCTGCATACTACTCACTTGATTAGCCCGTTCTCTGTGCTTATCTATCACAACCATATCTGAGCGCAGATGTTTAGCATAAGTTCTTGCGCGAGTAACTCCTCCCATATCTGGTGCAGCTATAATTATATCCGTTAAATTTAGCTGTTCTATATGTGGAATCAGGACAGCACTTGCGTCTAAATTATCTAAGGGGATATCAAAAAAGGCTTGAATTTGGCCTGCATGTAAATCCATCGTAACAACGCGATTGGCACCGGCGGCTGTAAGTATATTAGCAATCAACTTTGAGGCTATTGAAACCCTTGATTTATCTTTTCTGTCTTGACGTGCATAACCAAAATACGGCATCACTACTGTTATTTGATATGCTGATGCGCGTTTAGCGGCATCAATCAGGAGCAGTAGTTCTAACAAGTTATCCGAAGTTCCGTAAGTAGATTGAACAATGAATAAGTCATAACCACGCACCGATTCTAAATATTGGGGTTGTATTTCGCCGTCACTAAACCGCGTAATATTAACTTCTCCTAAGGTGGTTCCGCTAGAGTCTGCTATACAACTGGCCAATTCCCGCGAGGCACTACCTGAAAATATCTTTATCCGGGAATCCATACTCTCGTTGCCCAGGGAGGATTCGAACCCCCACACGCTGAACCAAAATCAGCTGTACTGCCTTTATACGACCGGGCAAAATGAAAAATCAAATTGTGCTGCAAAATTACTGCAATACAGAATACAATCCAAATCTTTTTTTAACTTTTCCCCAATAAAATATCTCCAAAAATTAAGGCAGTGATTCATAATTGAATACAGATCTTGCTGCTTTTTGGCCAACAAGTTATTGGTTTAATTTAGCCTCGTAGAGGTTTATTGATTCTGTTTCTAATTTACTCTTTTTACTTCAATATTTTTTAGCCAATAAACATGGCGAGGGCCTGTTTTTATGTCATTTTTACAAATCAAAATCATATCTCCCTGTTCTTTAATGGGTTGGCCATTTTCTTCAAACAGGATGTACACATTATCGCCTGTTGGATTATTAAATATTTCTGCCCAAGAAAATGTTGCTTTATAGTTATCGGTAGCGCGGGCAACGATGTAAAAGTTTCTGTCTTTGTGGTTATGCTGCACTATTTTTGCTTTTTCAAGTATCTCTTTTAAAAGCACTCCTTTGCAGGTTTTGTTTTCTTTCATATTTGCTCCACTCTGGCAAATAACGTTGAAGTTTTCAATGGTAGCTACGTTCATGGCTTTTAGTGAATCTACTGTTAATATAAGAGGATGCTCTACATCTCCTTTGACAGTTACTTGTTTACTGATGTATTTTGCGCTGTCTTTAGCTGAAGTTGGTGTCATACAGGCATCTGTCTTACCTCGTTTTTTTTCACCCATTGTTGTTGTTTGACCTTCGGTAGTTCTTGACTTTGTTGGGTTCACGTTTCTGCTGCAAGCGTAAAAAAGGAGCACAATTATCAGAGCTGAAATTGTGAATGATGTTTTTTTCATGATACTTAATATTTATTTTGGTGTTAAAGATTCAATGCTGTTTTAGTTGTGGTTAAAAAATCTTAGGGTTACAAAAAAGTTTCTTCCTTCTTCGGGATAGCCTTCGGTAAGCATATAGTTTTTGTCAAGAATGTTATTTAGCCCTGCTTCGATGCTCAGGTATTTCCATACTTGCCCGGATACAACTGCGTTGAAAACGGTATATTGTGGTGCTTTTGTGCCATAACTTGTGCTGTAACGCAGTGAGTTGTATTCAGAACTTAATATTATTCTGATTTGCTTGATTGGTTTGTATTGTAAGTATGTAAATACCTTTGTATAAGGAACATCTGTAAAAAGAACTGTTGGGTTTGTTAGGTTATGTCTTTCGATATATGAGTAATTGGTACTTATTAAGAGGTTTTTCAGAATATCATATTTTACAGAAGCCTCAACGCCCATAAATTCTGCTGTTCCTGCATTTTGCATTTGTGATTTACCCGGTTGAACATTATTTACGCTCAAAATAGCATCCGTAATATGGCTGTAAAAGAGGGAAGTTTGAAGCGTAAGTTTTTTTAGGAATTTACCGGTATAGGTTAAATCATAATTATCTGATGTTTCGGGTTTCAGGTCTGGATTAGGAATTGCAGTTCCCATGCGGTAAGAATATCTGTCTTTGATTGTAGCGAAGCGGGTTTTTCGCGATGCTGTGGCACTTATTTTATGATTTTCTTTAACGTAGTAGAATATTCCCAATTGCTCATTCAAGGCTGGGCTGGTTCCTGCTTTGGCAAAATCAGAGATAGTTCGATTTTTGCTATCATAATTTTGTGCTGTAATATTCTTTCTGGCACTATAACTTATTCCGGGAATTAGCACAATTTTATCATTGATTTTATAGGCATCTTCAAGGGCAAAGTTTATTGTGTTATCCTCAAAATGTCTTACAGGTTCGCCTACGTTATTTTCTCTATGAATATCTTCTTTGTAATGCGCAGAAAACTTTAACTCATTTTTGGGGATAATATTTGTTCCGTATTCTATACTTCCTCCATAGGTAAAATCGTTGTACCAACTTTGAAAGGCGTAGGGCTTATTCTGGGTAGTGTAGGTTGAGTCATCAAAACTATTGATTGAATTTTTGAAAATATCATAATAAATCCGGCTTTTTAGGTAATTTTTCTCATTTAGTTTAGTATTTGACAAGAAAAAGTATGTTTCTTTATTCCAATATGGCCATTGCCAAAAGCGTGGTTTGGTATAAAGCGAGTTTAGAGTATCGTTACCGGCATAAAGAGGAGTTCCTTTTTTCCCTTGCTGATTAATGTATCCGAGAACGTATTCCTGTTTTTCATTCGGTGTCCAACCTATTTTGAAGTTTATTTTTTGGTCTGTGCGGTATGAATTATCCCGTTCACCACCGTTTTCATGTATATTGGATTTAAAATCACCCGACATTCTGTATGAGTCTCTGTGTAAATAAGAATATCCTCCTTGTAGATAAAACTTTCCGATATTAGAACCGATGTTCAGATTTCCTCTATAGCCATTTGTATTTATCATTCCCAAAGATCCGTCATACTCCAATTTTTGGGTAGGTTTTCTGGAGATTAAATTGATCGTTCCACCCAAAGAGTTAGGCCCATAGAGCATCGAAGAGAAGCCTTTTGAAACGTCAATTACCGATAAATCAAAGGTGGTAAATCTTGCCAGATCTACATAGCCGTCATAAGGAACATAGACAGGGATGCCGTCCATATAAACCGGAACTGCCCGTAAATCAAATCCTCTAACTGAAATCATGGATTCATTACGTTGGCCAAAAGATGTTAGACTGATGCCCGGCAGCATATTCAATGATCGCGAAACCTCGTATCTATTTTGGGCTTCCATAGTTGTCTGGGTTATTCTCCCTGCTATTTCGTCTTTTGAATTGGCAGATATTACAACTTCGCCAAGCTGAAATGTCTTTGTTCCTAAGGTATCAAGATAGTCATTTTTAAGTGTATCCTGATTTTGTGATAACACAAGGATTGGAATCATGATCGCTACCAATAAGATTTGTTTTTTCATATTTTTTAATTCGGTATGTTTTTTTTAGGAATAACGCAGTGTATAAAAAAGTTGTAACTATCTGATTTCTGATATTAATGCTGTGATTTGCTTTCATATTTTCGATATGTTTTTTAGGGAATAGTGCATTTTAAAAAAAATCAGAATTCTAATTCACGTGATTTTGTGAGTACAAATTGCTTTATTTCTTTTTCAATTTTATAGAATTCATGTATTGCTTTTTCTCCTTCAGGTGTAAGTAAAGCGCCGCCACCGCCTTTTCCTCCCAATTTTTTTTCTACTAATGGTAATTTTGAACGTTTATTCATATCTTCTACTAATTGCCAAGCCTGCCGGTATGCCATTTTTATTGCCTTTGCCGCATTTGTTATGGAACCCGTTTCTTTGATTTTTTCAAGCAGAATAACCTTTCCTATGCCCAAAAAGGGGCCGCTTTCTTCATCAACCCAAATTCGGACTCTTATAGAATAGGTTTTCTTTTCTTCATTCATTATGCTTTACAAAACACAGTGCAAATTTGTATGTATTATTTCCACCAAGCTATGATTTTTATCACATTTTTAAATTTATTTAGCGTAGTCTTTAAATATCGTTGTAATGATGGTTTATAATTCTGTTATTATACTTTATAAATTGCCTAAAAACTAATGTTGAAAACTAATAAGTGTTCAAAAATTTTCTTTATGTATCCATAAAAATAGCTATCTTGCGGCACTTTTAAAAACCGAATGAGAATTACGATTTTCTTGCTGGGGTTACTGCTGATAACCGGTTCTTTAACGGCACAACGGGTTTACAAATTAGGCGGCAATATTGGGATGATGACTTATCAGGGAGATATTGACGACGGTCTGTTGGGCTTTAAATCTCCCAATCCGGCTATTGGGCTGCAAGGCGTATATCAGTTTCATCCAAATATTGGGATTCGCGGAGAACTAAACATCGGCCGCGTAAGTAATAACGACAAAAACTCCCCCAGTAACTCTAATACTCGAGATAGAAATTTAAGTTTTCGCTCTAATATATTAGAATTATCTGTTCAGGGTGTTTATGAACTTTTTGGGAAAGCCAAAGCCTTCAGAGATGCTTCTGCACATTATTATTATTTCCACCGCTCAAAATTTACACCCTATTTATTACTCGGAGTTGGCTTATTCAAGATGAACCCTCAAGCAAGCTATCAGGGAAAATGGTATAATCTACAACCATTAGGAACAGAAGGACAGTATCTTTCTACAGGAAAAAACCCAAGCCCATATTCGCTGTATCAGATAACCATCCCAATGGGAATCGGTGTAAGATACCGCCTAAATGATAAATTTGATTTATATTATGAATTTGGATACCGTAAGACCTTTACAGATTACTTAGATGACGTAAGTTCTTACTATCCCGATTCTGCATTGATGCGGCGGGAAATGCCACGTGAGGCTTTTGCACTATCTTATCGCTATGCCCCTGGCCAACGCCCAGACTATGCCCGTATCAAACGCGGTAACTCCACAAGCGAAGACTCTTATGTCTATACCCGATTCGGAATTACCTACATATTTGACCCCAAAACTGTTCCCCTACGCTATAAACCAAAACGCAGATAAAAGCCTCTATGCCAGAAATCATCGCCGATAAATCCATTATTGTTCAGGAAATTATCGCAGGCAAACGCCCTAAACCATACCTCATCATCGTTGATGATGTTCAGGAAGTCCTACAAACTGTTCGAGACCAACTAAAGTTTTTAACACATCTATTTACCATTGAGGTTTCCGAAAGCGGAGACGAAGGAATGGATATTTTACAGGAGATATTAGAGCAAAAAAGAGACGTTGGTGTTATTATTTCAGACCAAATTATGCCAGGCATGAAAGGCGTTGACTTCCTTGTTAAAGCTAAAACCTTGTTTCCCAATAGTATCACCATTTTACTGACCGGGCAAGCCGAAAGAGATGATGTCGGAACAGCTGTAAACAAAGCTGCTTTGCACCGGTTTATAGCTAAACCTTGGGACCCCGTAGAATTTCAAAAAACAATAGAAGCAGCGTGCTTATACTACCTCCAAATTCGTGAAAATGAATACTTGCACGAAAACTTAGAACAATTAGTTAAAGAAAGAACCCAAAAAATAGAAGAAATGGTCCGGGTTGTTTCTCACGACCTTCGCTCTCCTCTAACCGGTATTTCAAGCCTCGCTGAACTCCTAACAGATAAAGACATCGCTAAGGATATAAATCAAGTAACCAAATTCGGCGGCATTATTCAAAAATCTGTAAGTGGCTTATTACGAATGGCTAATGATGTATTAGATATTGGAAAATTGGAATCCGAATCGGTACAACTAACTCTTGTTACCAAAGACTTATCTAACTTTCTGGAGGGTTTAGTAAGTACTTTTGAGCCCTTAGCCATCTCCAAAGGTATTTCATTACGAACCAAACTAACCCCTACCCTAACCTGCTCCTTTGATGAGTCAAAAATAGGCCAAGCTATTAATAATCTACTGTCCAATGCAGTTAAGTTTACCAAAAAAGGAGGAACCGTAACTCTCACAACTGCAACCGGAGAGTTAAACGGAAAACCAGCCGCTAAAATCACCATAGAAGATACCGGTATCGGAATCCCGGCAGATAAACTGCCTTTCTTGTTTGATAAATTCAGTAAATCTCACCGTGCTGGAACCTCCGGAGAAAAAGGTACAGGACTCGGCATGAGCATTTCCAAAGCCATAGTCGAACTCCACCAAGGAAAAATCGAAGTAGCCTCCACCGAAGGAAAAGGAACAACTTATACCGTTTACATCCCAATAAGCTAACCGGTAAAAATTGTTGTTCAGAAAATAACTGCTGCTAAAGCAAAACTAACCAAACCTACTCCCACACCCCGAAGGATTTCCTCTGGGGTGTGGGCTTTAAGGCGTAACCGCGCCCAAGCTATTGCTGCTATCCCCACCAACATAAACCCAACCAGAACTATGTTGGTAAACCCTGAATATAAAATTAAGCCCAATAAAGCCACGCTGCCCGCTATATGAAGGGATGTCCTTTTCCAAAACTCTATGCCAAACATAATTAATAGTAAAGCTACGCTTACATAAAGCGTAGCTTTAGCATCAGTAAATCTTGGCTCTATGAAAAAAAATATCGCCAAAAGATTCCAAAATAGCTGAATCAAATAAGTTCCCCTCCGCTGAAAAAGAGTTAAACCATTTAAATTAAAGTTTTTAAATCTATTGATAAACAAATAGATAGAAATTATTGGGAAAATATATGTACCTAAAAATAGGGCAAGAGAAAGTTCATTAGCAAACAATAACCAATAAAGAAATGAATGGATTGGATGAAAAAGTAATGAAATCAACCAAGCCAAATGATTAGGCCAAGAATATTTCGTCATCAATTGGTTTGCGGAAAATATTTCCAATCAAATCCTGAAATGTAATTTCCCCATACTTAACTGTTTTATTTAAAAAAGAAAATTCCGTTAAGCCATGTAACAAAAACTCCATAAACAAATAAATATCTGGGTTAGCTATCGCGGGATAATGATTTTTCACAAATTCAAACAAGCCGGGAACCTGTATAAGTTGCTGCTGATAAGCTATATCCGAAGTGAATGTGCTAACCGAAACAGTATTCCCTGCATTAAACCAGTGGAGTAAGCCAATGTAAGGAATTGGTTGTTTAGAGCGCCTATAACGATCTGGATCAGGAAAATAATGAATAAATACTTTTTTTATTGCATTACTAATCAGGGTGTTAAATTTATTAGGTTGTTTTTCATCTTGCTTTAATTCTCCTGAATATTCTGGAAATATTGTTGGATAAAGCGAATAAAAGTCTATTATCCGTATATTATCTTTTGAGCAGGTTTCTGTTAGGGCGCGTCTTTCTGCAATCGCATTTAGAAATAACTGCATTTTAAACATCCGGTTCGCCGGAAAATCAACAAATCCACGCTCCTGACGCAACTGAATCACACATTCTGCCTGCAAAGCATAAATAATTTCTTGATAAGCATTTGTATGACCAAGATATTTCTTTTTATCTATTATGGATTGAGTGGTTTTTAAATGGCTATTGTCCGGTGAATGACAAATATTCAAAAACGCCCCAAATAAATCTATTAATTCCGGATTTAAAGTTTGGATTACACTGTAATCCAAACTTTCTACAATAGCAATTATCAAACAATCCGGAATATGTTGATTATGAATAAATTCTGAATTTCCAAGTAATGTTAGCAGTTTTAGCTGCTGCTTAGGAGGGATTTTATCAAAATATTTAAGAACAATAATTTTTTGGTTAAAATTTTGAAAGTTAAACAAGTCTTCTGTTTCTGATATTGCATTACCATAGATTACCTGAAGGCGGTCATTTCGGTTCAGCCATTGCAACGCAGTTTTTTCTTTATCCTGTGCTAAACAGTTTTTGGCTGGCTGCGTATGTGGAAAACAAGGATGCTCAGAACCTAAAATATTCGCAATATAGGGAACATATTCGTCTAACAAGTTTATTATTGAATTAACAACCAATGATTTAGAGTTGTTTCTTTCGCTAAACAATAAAAAATGCTGTTTAGCAAGTAACGTTGTTTCTATGGTTTGCAAAAGGTTTGGGTCAAAGCCGGTTAGTAATTGAAAGGGATTTTCTTTGGCAGAAAGTTTTGCACACAGATTTTCGTAAATTTCATCTAAAATTACTCTTCTGGGCAATCCTGAAGCCTGAAAATCCCCTAAATTTCTTATGCTTTCAACTGATGAAATCATAATTTCTAAGGTAATTCTGAATATGTTCTTGCAAAAATACCTTTTCTTTATAGAAAAAAAATCGCTGTTAAGAACAAGTGAATAAGTATTTAAGGTAATGTTTATATTGCCTTAAGCAGTACGTTTGTTTTAAGTTTAGCTAACTTTGAGTAATCTTTTGGGCAGAAAAACTTCTTTATTAACCTCTTGATGATATTTGTTATTTGAATTAAAATCAGGCATAAAACGGTAAACAAACTCATTATCAGAATATTAAACTAATTTTTGAGTGATTAAAATTCCATTTCATAAGATTGCAATAACTCCAAGTATAGAGAAAGAAGGGGAATTATTAAGGTGGGCAGAAACTGCTTTTCAGAAAGGTGCTGACGCGCTAATGCTTAGGCAGATTCCGGCCAAAATCATTGCAGATACTTTTCAGGAACTTCTGCAATTAAAATTACCGCTATTAAATAATCATTCTGGGTTTTATGAGGCGGAATGGTCTGGTTTTCAGCTAAAAGAAAATGAGCCTTATTTTGTATTTAAGAATAAATTTATTGGGCGTTCCTGTCATTCAATAAATGCTGTGCAGGTGGCAGAATCAGAAAACTGTAATTACGTTTTTTTAAGCCCAATTTTCAATACCCGTAGCCACCCGGAGCAACCTTGTTTGGGAGTTGATTATTTAAAACGAGCCACAGCAATTACCCAAATTCCTGTTTTTGCCTTAGGCGGTATCGAAAACGAAAAACAAGTAGAAACTTGTTTACTATCAGGAGCTTACGGTTTCGCTGCGATAACCTATTTCTTGTAATATTGCTAAAGTTGCGGAAAAATCTATCGGAAAAGTTTATGACAAAGCTTTCTTTGCTATTTTTGGCTAAACTATGAAGTTGTGGTTGTTTCTGCGGGGGATATATTATTCACTTCCAATTCAATTGGTTTTCCACCAACTTCGGCATCATTGGATATTGGTTTTTTTTTGGTTTTTTTTAGCCGGCGTTGTTACCCAAAATGTTTTGCAGGATTTTGGAGCTGCCTATTTATTTTTAGAACCAGATTATTTAGGGGAAACCTCCTTTTATTCAATGGCTTGGCTCGGATTTTCCTTTGCTGGGCTTTCCTTAGCCTACCACCTTACAGCCTACATCTTGGATGGGCATCACTTCTTCTTTATCTTAATTGAGCCTAAACCATTTAGAACTTTTGTTTTAAATAATTCGATTATTCCAGTAGCATTTTTGGCTATTTACTGGACTGAGTTTTACCGAGCACATATCAAGAGTGATTTTAGTAATGAACTTGAACTTATTTCGGGTTTTATTTGCGGGGTTTTGGTTGTAATTATCGTTTCAGTGGTTTATTTTTCATACTCTAACGTAGATTTACCGGAGTTACTCAAAAGGCGTGATTTAAAAGAACGAAAAAAACTCATTCAGCAGGCTCGAAATTATGTGCAAATTGGTACCAACGTCCAATATTATTTGAGTGGTTTATTGATCAAAAAAATCCATCCGGGGTCGCGCATAAATCCGCTGAAATTACTCCGAATCTTAAATCAGCATCATGCAAATGCCTTAGTTGCAGAAGGTTTGTTTTTACTGAGTTTATTTTTACTGAGTTTTTTTCAGGGATTTGAATTGTTCCAAATCCCGGCAGCATCCAGTTTTTTGGCCTTATTTTCAATTGTGTTAATGGGTGTTGGTGCAATTTCATATTGGTTTCGGCGTTTGGGGCATTTTATGTGGCCAGTGATTATCGGGATAGCCTTTTTGGTGAATAATTGGTTTTTTTCTCTTGGGCAGCATCAATTATTTGGGATTTCTTATTCCGGAAAACTGCCAGAATACAATTCTTCGGTTATTCATGGTAATATTACAGATGAAAGAGTTACCGAAGATTCGCTATATACCGTTGGCTGGTTAGAAAACTGGAAAATAAATTGTGGTGCAGCAGAATACAGCAACAAGCCTAAAATGGTTCTACTTTGCGCAAGTGGAGGCGGCTTACGCTCTGCCGTTTGGACAGGATACTGCTTAGATACCCTTAACAGAATCACCGGAGGGCATCTCCTAAAACATACTGCTCTTATGACCGGAGCCTCCGGCGGTATGATTGGGCTATCTGTTTTCAGAGAATTTCTGCTCAAAAAAAACCAAGACTCTACAAATACACCCCAAAATACCTTAGAAATTACCAACCTCATCGCAGGTGATTTGCTAAATCCCATTATTTCTTTCAGTACATTAAATAGTTTCAGACCGCTCATAGAATTTACTTTTCAGGACAAAACATACTGCCAAGATAGAGGTTTCGCTTTTGAGCAAAAACTTTCCAAAAATACTCATTGCTTTGAGGATAAACCTATTGGGCGATATTTAGAACCTGAATATAAGGCGATTATCCCTTGGCTTATTTTTTCACCCACAATTGTTAATGATGGCCGGAAACTCTATCTCACCCCCCAAAAGGTTTCATGGCTTTGCAAACCCACTATATTTAACCCATCTTTTAGTACCGAGATAGACGGCGTTGAGTTTCGGGAAATCTGCAAAGACCAACAGCCAGATTCTCTTTGGATGACCTCAGCCATACGAGCAAATGCCAGTTTTCCATACGTACTTCCTTTTCCTGAAATACCAACCCGAAACCATGTTCGGCTTATGGACGCAGGCGCAAACGACAACTTTGGCATTAGCACAGCACTACGATTTTGTTGGTACTTCAGAGATTGGATCGGTAAAAACACATCCGGAATAATTATCGTCCAATTTCGAGATACTCCCAGAAAAGCAACTATTGAAAAACTAAGCACTGAAACTGTTTTTGGAAGCCTTCTCAGCACTATCGGAGAATCTTATCGTTCAGTTGCTAACTCAAAGAGTTTTATCAACGACCAACTTTTAGCTCAATGTAAGCAAAATTATCCGATTAATTTTCAACTCATTGAACTTCAATATCTTCCAGTAAAAGAAACGCGAAATGCTTCACTAAATTTCCATTTAACTAAGCGCGAAAAACAGGATATTTTGAACTCATTTTCTCATGAAGAGAACCAAAAAGCTCTAAATGAATTACTTAATCAACTATATTAGCTTGAGTGTTAATTTTTGTAATCTAAACTTTTATCTAAAAAAAGTAGCGACAATATCTCTGATATGTTCTACGGTTATTATCTCAATATTTTCGTAGTGGTTTTTGCTCAGTTTATTGTTATCAGAGAGTACGATAGCTTTAAATCCTAACTTTTGGGCTTCCGAGATACGTTGTTCTACGCGGGAAATAATTCTGATTTCACCTGTTAAGCCGATTTCGCCGGCAAAGGCAATTTTTTCCGGTAGGGTGATATTCAAATAAGCAGATATTATAGAAGTAGCGATAGCTAAATCCAATCCGGGGTCATCTAAGCGTATTCCGCCGGCGATGTTTACAAACACATCTTGATTTCCCAAACGCAGGTTGCATTTTTTTTCAAGCACTGCTATAAGCATTTGCAGGCGGCGTAGGTCAAAGCCAATGGGTGCTCGCTGCGGGCTTCCATAAGCCGTCTCTGATACCAATGCCTGACAATCAACTAATAAAGAACGGTTTCCCTCTAAGGTAGCGGCTACAGCCACTCCACTAACGTGCTGGTCAGTTTGGGCTAAAAATATCTCCGAAGGGTTGGAAACCTCCCGTAATCCATCTTGCTGCATTTCATAAATACCTAATTCAGAAGTAGATCCAAACCTATTTTTGGTAGTCCGTACAATCCGGTAGCTATAATGCCGGTCTCCTTCAAAGTTTAATACTGTATCTACTGTGTGTTCCAGCACTTTGGGCCCTGCCAGGGAACCGTCTTTGGTTACGTGGCCAATCATGCAAATCGGAATATCTTTTTCTTTGGCAATTTTTAATAACTGCATAGTACATTCCCGAATCTGGGTAACACTCCCCGCAGCAGAATCAAGTTGCTGATTGTAAAGTGTTTGAATAGAATCTATAATTACCAAATCTGGCGAATATTCTTGAATATAGTTGATGATAGGTTCTAAGATATTTTCAGATAAAATGTATAAATTGGGATTGATGTAGGGGATTCTGTCTGTTCTCATTTTGATTTGCCGTTCGGATTCTTCACCAGATACATACAGAATCAGGTGCGGGCTTAATTGTAAAGCTATCTGAATCAATAATGTAGATTTTCCGATGCCGGGTTCTCCACCCAGTAAAATTACAGAGCCGGGTACAATTCCGCCGCCAAGCACTCGGTTAAACTCATTATCCGGAGTTACAATCCGTTGCTCCTCAATCGTTTTGATATCCGATAACTTTTGTGGTTTTTTTTCGGAACGAAGTACTGGAGAGACCTTGCCAGAGGCAGAAAGCAAAACAACTTCTTCTTGTATCGTATTCCATTGTCCACAACTGCGGCATTTTCCCTGCCATTTTTCATGGGATTGGCCGCAATTTTGGCAAATAAAAGTAGTTTTATTTTTTGCCATCCTGAAAATGCTTTTCTATTCGGTTTAACTTTCTTTCAACCCGAATAAGCATTAGGACAACTGCACTGAAGATAATCAGCACTACTGTCATGACCGTAAAAATACGTTCACTAACAAATAGAAAACTGCTGGCTTGTAGTATAAAAAATAAGTTTAATAACATGATTTCCAAATTATTGCATATTTATTTGTTTTTCTAATAAATACGTTTTGATTTGTTGGGTTCGTATGCGTAGTTCCAAAATCCAGCATCCTAAGAGCATAAATCCGATAATTGCCGGATAAAAAACAAGTCGGTAAGATTCTCCAATGCCTTTGGCAGAAAACACGGGTGCTGTTTCAGAAGTACCGGGATGTAAGCCTCCCACTAATTTTGGAATTATGTACGTTAATGGAATTAAGTTTACAAATGCAAACATATTGTATATTCCTGATACTAAGGCTTTTTTTCGTGAATCATCCATACTTGACCGTAAAAATAGGTATGCTCCATACATCAGTACCGAAGCCAATGCAAGTGTTTGCTTTGGGTCCCAGATCCACCAAGCATCGGTATCAAAATCCGGTAATAATTCCCCCCAAGTAACCCGAGACCAAACAATGCCGGTACTTAGCCCCAACATTCCAAAAAAAATACCCACCGTTGCCGCTTCGGAGGCTACTCTATCAAGCCACAAAAACCTTTTCCATAGATACAAAACGCTGAAAATCCACGAAAAAAACATCATTAAATACATCGTAAACCACATCGGCACGTGATAAAACAGGTTCCGAGAACTTTGCTGGATATTGCCGCCAATATCCGGCAGGGTCTTAGTTAAACCAACCACCAAAGCATACAGTAATAAAATGAGACAAAGCGCCTTGTAGAAAATACGCCACTTTCTGTGGGTGCTTGATAAAAACAAAAATCTTTTATCTTGAATCATGGAACGGCAAAGGTAACAAAGATATTGTTGATATTAAGCAACTGTATTGGCTTAAAAAAACCAAAGTTATGGTTAAGTTTGATACTTTTGCAGCGTTATGGCTAAAATACGTCCCTTTCGGGCTTATCGGTATAACTTGGAGAAAACTAACTTAGAGGACGTAATCGCCCCTTTGTTTGATGTAGTAACTCAAGATCAACGAGAAAAACTATACAGCCTTCCTTATAATGCGATGCACCTTTCTGTTCCTCGTTCTATCCAAGAAGCTAAGAATAAACTACATGACTGGAAAAAATCAAAAATCATCATTCAAGATCCGCTACCGGCTATTTATCCGTATTACCAAAAATTTAGCTTATACAATCACAGTAAAACCTTTGAGCGTAAGGGTTTTATATGTGCTGTTCAGCTAAAAAATACCCAAAATCAACGGGATATTGTGCTGCATGAAAATACATTAAGTCATTCTGTCAATGACAGAATCAACTTATTGGAGCAGACTCAGCTAAATATTGCCCCCACGCATGGGTTATATGAAGATCTTCGTTTTCAGATTGAGCCCTATTTAGATGAATTTATACAGCATCCAATTTTAGAAACTATTGATTATCAGAATGTTGTTAATAAATTAGGTATTATTCAGCATCCGGAAGTTATTCAGAAAATACAGGCTGTTATGGCTGATTTACCGGTTTATTTAGCTGACGGGCATCATCGTTTAGAAGGCTCTGAGTTAGTTGCTGCCCGCTATTTTGAGAAACATCCCAATGCTTCATTAGAGCATCCTACCAACCATCATTTAATGTATCTAACCAATCTACGGAGCGATGATTTACGTATTTTACCCACTCACCGGCTGGTTCAACTCCCTGATTCACTGAACGTAAGCAGTTTATTACAGCAGTTGGAACGTTTTTTTTCCATTGATTATTTAGATACCCGAACTCCCGTACTTACCGAAATTCAACATAAAAAAGGTATTTTTGCTTTGTGTACCGATGAAAATTATTACAAACTTCGGCTAAAACCAGAATTTACAAATCCACAAAAAATTGATTTACCGATTCCTGATTCACTCAAAATATTGGATTACACTCGGCTTCATTACTTTATTTTTGATAAAATTTTGAATATACCTTATTCCAAACAAGGAGAATCAAAAATAATTCAATATTGGAAAGATGCTTCCGGAGTTATTGAGCAAGTTCATACAAATAAAAATTCGGTTGGTTTTTTAGTCAATGAAGTTAGTATGGATGAGATGTTGGCTGTTTGTAATGATTATGCTAAAATGCCGCCTAAGTCCACCTATTTTTATCCCAAAGTTATTTGCGGATTAGTTTTTTATTCCATTGCTGATGATGACGAAAATTCCGCTGATTTTGGCTTCTAATTCGCCCCGTAGAAAATGGCTTTTAGCGGAAGCCGGCTACAAATTTACTGTTTTGGTAAAATCTATTGAAGAAACTTGGCCTAAAAACCTTGTTGCGGCTGAAATCCCCTTGTTTTTAGCCCAAAAAAAGGCCACCTGTTTTGAAGAAGAATCACAACAAGCCGTTATTATCACTGCGGATACCATTGTCTGGCTTGATAATCAGATTCTGAATAAACCAATAGACAGAAATGAGGCCGTTACATTCCTACAAAGGCTATCCGGCGTTACGCACACTGTTTTTTCAGGTGTAACGCTTTTATATCAATCTTTATATCACAGTTTTGTAGAAAAAACAGAAGTCGTTTTTGATACAATTTCTCCGGAAGATATTGATTTTTATGTAGATAACTATAAACCTTATGATAAAGCCGGTGCATACGGGATTCAAGAATGGATTGGGTTGAATGCTGTCAGAGAAATTCATGGGGATTATTTTAATATTATGGGATTTCCGGTTTGTCGTTTTCGCAAGGAGTTAAAGCAATTTTTAAGTAGTATTCATTATGCTTAAAAGATTATTAATCTTTTTTTTGCTCTTAGACGCTGGACTTTCTTTTGCCCAATCGTATTCTTGGTACAAGATGATGGGCGCACCCGGAGCAGAAGATATTACCATTGACACAACAACCGGAACTGTTTTTATTTCTTGTGATGACCGTAGATGTAGGTTTAAAAAACATTCTAACAACTGTTTAGGGGAAATTTTTGCGCTACAAGCGCAAGATACTATTCCCAAAATACTGCCATTGGCTTTGAAGTTTTCACAAGAACACCCCTTTCACCCGCACGGCATTGCTTTTAAACGCTGGGATAGTGAATCCGCAACCTTAGCCGTTATCAACCACCGCTCAAAAAAACAAACAACTATTGAGGTTTTTGATTACAAAAATAAGCAACTTATTCATAAACAAACACTTGAAAACAGCACTTTCTTACGATCTCCTAACGACATAACTATTGCTGGAAAAAATACCTTTTTGATTACCAACGACCATTACTCCACCAAAAGTTTTGGCCAACTTTGGGAGGGAATTTGGCATTGCCGAAAAGCAAATGTCGTTATTTATCATCAAGGAGAATTTCAAGTATTAATTCCTAAGTTATTGTATCCCAATGGGATAACATTAGATTCTTCTGGAAAATATTTGTTTGTGAGCCTTGTTCAAGATAAGTGTATTCGGGTATATTCCCGAAATCCCAAAACGCAAGAAGTTGTTTTTGAAAAAGATATTCGATTAGGAACCAGCCCTGATAATATTGAATGGGATTCGTTCGGAAATTTATGGGTAGCCTGCCACCCCAAACCCTTCAAGTTTATTCAACACGCATATTTTAACAAAACAAGCCCAAGCCAAATCCTAAAAATTGAAGGAATCGAAGGTAGAGTTCAAGAAATATACTATGATTCCGGTAACTTTGTATCCGGAGCCAGCACAGCCGCCCCTTGGAAACACAAATTATTCATCGGAACTGTTTTTGAACCTTTTTTCTTAATTGGAAATACTACAAAACCATGAAAACTTTAGTTATCGTTCAAGAAAATATGCTCGAAGAGGCAAAAAAAAGCCTTTGGCATAAATTTAACCCTGATTATGAATCCTATTTAACTGGTAATGAAAAACAATATGATTTGATTGTTGATTTATCTACGGAAGAAGCGCCGATACAAATTACCCGGTATTTTCACCTAAAAGAAAAATTGGTGGTCGTTGCTTCGGTATGTAGAACCTTATTGGAATCCGTAGCCGAAACGAGCTTAGAGCCAGAATGTTTCTTATTTGGCTGCAATGCATTGCCCTATTTTTTAAGCCGCCCTGTTTTAGAACTAACGGCATACGAAACAGATGAGCAGCATTATTTAGCAGCTACACTTTCCAAAAATGAAATTCCATTTTATTTTGTAGCAGACCAAGTTGGAATGGTTACGCCCCGAGTAATTTGTAAAATTATCAATGAAGCTTTTTTTATGCTGCAAGAAGGCAGCGCCTCAGAAGAAGACATTGATTTATCTATGAAATTAGGCACAAATTATCCTTATGGCCCATTTGAATGGGCTGAAATTATTGGAATCAAAAATGTTTATACCGTTTTGGAAGCTATGCAGCATACTTTTAAAAGCGACCAGTTTAAAATAGCTCCACTATTACACCAGTTGTATCTACGGCAACTTTAACTACCATGTTTGGAGTAATCGTTGTTGCGGGCGGAATAGGCACCAGAATGGGCAGCCAAATACCTAAGCAGTTTATAGATATTAATGGCTTGCCGATACTTGCCCACACACTAACAAAGATTCTAATGTATCCAGGAGTTTCTAACCTATGGTTAGTTCTCCCACAAGATTGGGCTGAATATTGGGATAAATTGGTGCAGCAAAAACAGCTTCAGTGGAGAATCCCAATTAATATTATTTTCGGTGGAAAAACGCGCACAGAATCAGTCTGGAACGCTTTAAAGTCAATACAAAATTCTAACCTCGATTTACAGTGGATTGCTATTCATGACGCTTGCAGACCATTGATAAACAATACATTAATAGAATCTATTCTTCAAATAGCAAAGTTAAAAGGGGGGGCTGTTCCGGCTATTCCCGTTAAATCATCACTCCGAAAAATCACCCAAAACGGCTCAATAGCTTGCAATAGAGATGAATACTATGAAGTGCAAACTCCACAGATATTTTCATTTAATTATCTTATAGAAGCATATCAAAATCTTCATAATCAACCATTTACTGATGATGCCAGCCTGTTTGAAGCAGCCGGATTTTCGGTTTCGATAGCTCAGGGAGCTTTTGACAATATTAAAATTACCACAGAAGAAGACTTATTTACTGCCCAAAAGATTTTAGATAAATTATCAAATAGTTAAAGCAGCAAGAGGCTATTTATTTAGCTAACTTTATGATAAACAGGAACTTATTAGTATTTATATTTTTTTTGCTGTTAAACCTTTGTGATGCACAGATAAGCAATGTCAATCCCAAGAGTATTTTTGAGTTAATTCAGACCCAAGCCGGTGTTATCAGCAATCTACAATCCGTTAGTGACGGGAAAGGGGGCGTTTATTGGGTATTTAGAAGCGTAGCTTCCCAAACAAATTTTTCCCAAATTCAGGTACGTTATACTGCTCAAAATGGTAAGGAACAGTGGGTTTCTCCAGCTATTGTTACGCAGTCCAAATTCAGCCAACATAACCCGATTGTCGCCAAAGACCTAAGTAACGGCCTAATAATAGCTTGGGAAGAACGAAGAGATGATAGCCTTGAAACTGATATTTTTTGCCAAAGGATAGACATTTTTGGGCAAAAATTATGGGGCGATTCCGGCATTTGTGCCCTGCAATTATCCGGTATTCAGCGATGTATCGAGATTTTACCGGATAATGCCGGCGGATTTTATATTTCATGGATACATGAAATAGACCATAATGCAGAAAAAGATATTGGTATTCAATACCTTGACTTAAATGGTCGCTATAAATGGGATAAAAGTGGTGTTTATATTTCACGGGCAAAAGGGACACAAGTCAGGCCGGTACTTGCCTTAGAACCCGGAAAAAGTGTCATTTGTATTTGGGAAGATTACCGGAATCAGCAGCAATGGCAGTTATATGGCCAAAAAATTTCCCATTCAGGAAACCCTGAATGGGAAAAAGACGGATTATTGCTACTGCCAGACCACCCTCATAATCAAAGGAATCCAACTATTGTAGGGGACGGTTACGGAGGCTTTATGTGCGTATATGAAGCCTCCGGATTGCAAACAGAGGCAACTGACCTCTACTTCGTCCGAATCAGTAGAATCGGAACTATCGTATTTGAAACCATAGTCTGTAGCTTTTCTGATAACCAACTGAATCCAAACCTATTCAAATTCGGAAGCTACGTCTATCTATTTTGGGAAGACTACCGGAAAGGTAATGCCGATTTATATTGGCAAAAGATGGATTTATACACCGGTAAAGCGCTGTGGAGCACTGAGGGACAAGTATTATGTAGCAGCCCCGGCAAGCAAACAAATATTCTGATTACAGAAGGAGATGCAGGAACATTTTGGGCTGTTTGGCACGATTTCCGGCAGTCAGCGTCTCAATTATTTGCCCAACAATTAAATACAGACGGAAAAAATCTGGGAGAACTTAACGGATTTCTAATAAGTCAAATTCCCGCAGAAGCTAACTTTACCATAACAGCTAATAATCAAGGTGAAATCTGGGTAGGTTTCTTAAATGATGGCATTACCCAACTTAAAATTAGCACAGAAAGAAAAACCAAGGGGATACAAACATCTGCAAATCAGCGTATTGTATATGCTCATATTGCCCAAATTGTGATAGCTGACGGACAAAGGAATGACTTTTATATTGCTTGGCAGGATTTCCGCAGGGGAGAAAAAGAACCGGATATTTATATGCTTCGGGTGAGCCTTCTGGGAAAACCGCTCTGGGCAGAACCATTAGCTGTTTGTGTCGCTCAGGGAGAGCAATCAAGGCCGGTTTTATTGGCAAAAAATAATGCCGTTTTTGTGGTTTGGGTAGATAGAAGAACCGGTAAAGACGAAAATCTATACCTACAAAAAGTAGATTCTTCCGGTGTTTCTGTATGGCCTCAAAATGGCGTTCCCGTTTGCACAGCCCCCCGTTCCCAAAACTCCCCTAAAATTACCGAAACAAATCAAGGAATTATGGTTCTCTGGAATGATGCACGTAATTTTGAAACACATGGATTCGATATTTATGGTCAATATTATGACCTCATGGGAAATATCCGTTGGGCAGAAAACGGAATCCCTATTGCAGCCGGCCCAGGTTATCAAACGACACCCAAAATAAAACAAGTTGATGACCAAAAAATAGCACTAAGTTGGATGGACGACCGAAGCGGATTCTATAATATCTATGTTGGAAAACTATCTTTACAAGGTAATTTATTGTGGGAAAAGGCATTAGCTCCAGCTTCATATAATCAGCGAAATCAAAATATTGATAGCGACCCCACCGGAATAGTAGTTGCGTGGAGTGAAGATAGGTTTAGTAACAAGTTTGAAAAAATTTGTACCCAAAAAATCACGTGGAGTGGCGAAATACTCTGGGGAGAACGAGGGCAGCTTGTCTGCGAAAACTACGGAAAACAAACTTATCCCAAAATACTGATAGACCAAAGTTACGGCGCAGTTATCACGTGGATAGGCGAACAGAATCCGGTAGCCAAAAATTCGCTGGTCATTCAACGGCTTAACTTAATGGGAAAACCTATATTCCATTCCAATGGGCTTAAACTTGGTGAAAACTTACCGGAGAACCCACAAACAGATTTACTAATATACAACAACACCATCACAGCAGTTTGGATACAGCAAAACTATACTGGAAACAATTTAGCACACTTCCGGCAATTAGACCTCTGGACAGGAGACCCTATCAATCAGAATACTCGCATCCTTGATGACCCAAAAATTGTGCATCAAGAAATAATAAGTATCTATAAATCAAGGGTTTACTCTATAATCTGGATAGAACAAACCGACTCCAAGCAGGCAAAAATAATGATGTTGAACTTCGAGCAATCTAAATACTAATTGCCTTTTATGAGTTCAACTTTATCTGGAACAATAAACGAACCCGGGAAATATTGTTTTACAGATTTTAAAAATGCCTCTACTTCTAATCGTGAGACAAATTCGCCGGCACGTACTTTAAAGTAAGGACGTTCATATAAATTATACACAGGAACGCCCGGAAATTTCTCCAAGAACTCCAAACGAACCTGAGCAGATTCCTTTTGGTTTGAACCAGAGTAAATCTGAATCCTAAAACCATTTACCAACCTGATTTTTGCATTATTTTCAATATGCAGGCGCAATAATCTGTTTATTTCAAAGTTGCCTTCTACTTTAGATTGAATCTTTTTTTCTTCTGTTTTGAAAGAAGAGGTGATTTTATATTGTTGAACAAATGTCGAAGCCTCAACCGGAGACTTGAATGCAAATACCTTACGAAATGGCTGAATGTTTTGGGTTTCGTAACGGGTATAGTTTGAGCGGGTGCTATCCGAAAAAAGCACTAATAGCAGGGTTATCCAATTCAGCAATATCATGTAGATTAAAAAATATCAGGATATAAATTAGGATTAAACTCGTGCATCATCTTATACAAGTTTATGATTATATCTTCAATATTGGGTTTAGAAA
This sequence comes from Bacteroidia bacterium, assembly GCA_026932145.1. Lineage (NCBI taxonomy): Bacteria > Pseudomonadati > Bacteroidota > Bacteroidia > Bacteroidia bacterium. The sequence goes on along the minus strand of JAIXKT010000007.1, from coordinate 130,808 downwards.
AATAATCACCGTCTGAACCATAGGCGGGACGATGGTCTTGTGAGGTTATCGTAATCGGTTGGGAATCTAACCAACGGTATCCTTGCTGGTCTTCCAAAATTTGCTGCAATATGTACGCAGAAGCTCCACCACGCACATCTTCATCCAAAACAACTATTCTATTGGTTTTCTGTAATGATTTTACAATTTGATGATTAATATCAAATGGAATAAGTGTCTGTATATCAATTATTTCCACTGATATTTTCATTTGCTGTAATATTTCGGCGGCTTCTAATGCTATTCGGCAATTTGCTCCATAAGTAACCAAAGTAATGTCAGTACCTTGCCGTAAGGTTTCGGGTACACCTAAAGGAACGGTAAATTCACCGATATTGTCAGGTAAAGTCTCTTTTTGGCGGTATCCGTTCAGTACTTCGATAATTAGCGCAGGTTCTTCTGCTTGTAATAAAGTATTGTAAAATCCGGCAGCTTGGGTCATATTACGCGGAACTAATACGTGTATGCCCCGAAGTGCATTGATGATAGTTCCTAACGGGGATCCGGCGTGCCAAATTCCTTCTAAGCGGTGGCCGCGTGTACGAACAATCAAGGGAGCTTTTTGTCCGCCTTTTGTTCGATATTGAACGGTAGCTAAGTCATCAGACATAATTTGCAACGCATACAGCAGATAATCCAGATATTGAATTTCGGCAATTGGGCGTAAGCCGCGCATAGCCAATCCGATACCTTGCCCTACGATAGTAACCTCTCTGATTCCGGTATCACTTACTCGATAAACGCCATATTTTTCTTGCAACCCTGCAAAAGCCTGATTTACATCTCCCAGATAGCCAACGTCTTCCCCAAAAGCAAGTACCCGAGAATCCCGCTTTAATGCGGCATCAAAACAGGCTTGTAAAATCTCCCGCCCGTCCACTTGTGGGCTATCCGGGTGGTATTTCGCCGGAATGGCCGGTACTTTCAACACAGAATCCGCAGTTTCACTGTATAGATAAGAACTATAACGCTCAAAGTTAGCTTTTCGCTGATCTTTGTACCAACTCAACAGCCGTTTTCTGGAATTTGACTGGTGGTTTTGGGTAGTAGCCGTTAAAACTTTTCGGATAGCAACAAAAATATCCCTCCGAAATGGCTCAGATGTCTTCTGAAGTTCATTCGCCAAAGAATTACAAAGATTCTGATGCTGGGTTAATTCTGAACCAACTTCTTGTAGAATCGCTGATATTTCGGTGATTTCCTGCTTTATTGGAGCTAAGTAGCTACTCCATGCAGCTTTTTTGTAGTTATTTACAATTTGCTTATCTTCTGTTTCAAAAGTATCTAATTCTTCGGCAGTAGCAAAGTCCTGCTGGATAATCCATTCCCGCATTTTTTTGACACAGTCAAATTCTTGTTCCCAAGCTAATCTTTCCTTCGATTTGTAGCGTTCGTGGCTTCCCGATGTTGAGTGTCCTTGCGGCTGTGTGGTTTCTATCACGTGAATGATAGCTGGAATATGAAACTTACGGGCTTGTTCTACCGCCATTTGATATGTTTTGCATAAAGTTTCATAGTCCCATGCTCGCACTACGTAAATATCATAACCCGGTTTATTTTCTTCGCGTTGAAGACCTTTCAAAACTTCGGAAACAGAATTTTTGGTCATTTGGTATTCGTTTGGAACAGAAATACCGTATCCGTCATCCCAAATAGAAATTATTGCTGGAGCTTGCAGCACTCCAATAGCATTAACGGCCTCAAAGAACATTCCTTCTGCACAACTGGCATTTCCAATGGTTGCAAAAACAACTTCATTTCCGTTATTTGAAAATTGATTTAATGAGTGTAGGGATTTTATTTCACGATATAGTTTTGAGGCATAGGCCAATCCCACCAATCGGGGCATTTGAGAGCCTGTGGGGGAAATATCGGATGAAGAATTAAACTGCAAGGTTAAATTACGCCAAGTGCCATCTGGGTTTAAAGATCGGGTAGAAAAATGGCCGTTCATGGAGCGGCCTGCCGAAGAGGGCTCTGCATCTACGTCCGTATGAGCATATAATTGAGCAAAAAACTCTTGGATAGAAGACATTCCATTAGCAAACATCCATGTTTGATCCCGATAATATCCAGAACGAAAATCTCCTGGGCGGAAGTATTTTGCTAATGCAATTTGAGGTAATTCTTTACCATCTCCAAAAATACCGAACTTTGCTTTACCGGTTAGAACCTCTTTACGCCCCAACAAACTCGCTTGACGGCTCTGAAATACTAAACGATAATCTCCAAGCACTTCTTCGCGAGTAAAGTCTTTTACTACCTTTTCCTTGATGTATTCTTGCGTTAGCACCATACCGCAAATTTCGTAATATGTTTCTACAAAAACAACTTTTAAGGGCGTTAATAGCCCGTATCTGTAACTTTAAATGTCCATAGACTTTAGCTGATATAGTTTTGGGAATAAAGAAATCTGCTTAATGCGTTAGAATATTATACCTATTAAATAGCGAGAGCCGATGAATAATTCATCGGCTCTCGCTATTTAGGTCATCAAACTATTTACTGCTTGATGATTCGGCGGGTTGTAACTCCGTCTTTTGTATAAGCTTTCAAGATATAAATACCTTGTGGTAAGTGAGAAATATCTATTTGGCGGCGAACTTCCATAGCTCCTTTTTCTGTTTCAGACATTACTTTGATACCACGTAGGTCGTAAATATCAAAGGTTAAATCTTCACGCTCGGTCATGCTAATTTCAACAACGAAAGTACCATTGTTTGGATTAGGATATACCTGTAAGTTAGAAGTTAAGAAATCGCTATCAATAGATACTACGCTCATTTTGCAGGAATCTGTCTGGGTAGGAATACATTTTTCACCCGGATTTAGGGTTGGAACTTTTACTAAGAAAGTGCGAGCATCGGCGGTATCAACGCAAGCACCTGATTTTACGACCAAGTTTACTTGTTTAGCAGAAGCTATCACTTTTGAATATCTCAAGCATATTTTTTGGGTACCGGATCCGGCCGGTGTAGTTCCTAAACTACCATAAAGAATTGTCCGTCCTGAAGATGAAACGTTGTACCATACACGATAGTCAACAGGTGTTCCGGTAGTTAAAGAGGTGTCTTCTAATGTGATAACGGTACAAGTATCTACGTTAACCAATGGGAACGGTGTGATTTTGTACATAGCCGTTACTGGGCGGGAAACAGTCAAGTTAATGGAGTCAGTAGCAGTTTTGCAATTAAGTGGGTCATTAACGATGACAGAATATTTTCCGCTTTGGTTCGCAAATATAGTAGAGTTCGTAGAAATTTGGCTACCATTATAGTACCAAACATAGTTGGCACCAGCATTTCCAGCATCTAACTGAATACCATTACAACTTGCTGAGTCTGGTTTGCCAAGATCTATGGCAACATTCCATACTTTCAGTTCAACGGTTTTAGAAACTACGCAACCTGTTGAGTTTTTGGTAACATAAACAGTATATTGGCCGGTAGTTGCTGCTGATAGGTCATTAGACGTTCCCAGAACGGCTCCTGAAATTCCTTTTTTCCAAACATAGCTTTGGTCAGCCGGGTTGTTTGTGTTTGCGGTAAACTTAAATGCAGATGCTTGAGATTGGCAAATTTGTGTATCTCCGGCAAGTGTTAATGTTGGTAAATCTAAGATATTTACATACACATTATCAGCAATGGTAGAGCAACCTAAGCTTGATCCGTCAACAGAAACACTAACATCAGCTGATGTAGTAACAGTAATTGCAGGTGAGGTATTTCCTGAAATCACATTGCCAGCTACCGTCCAAGTATGAGTAACACCTGTTAAGCCGGTATTGATGGTGTATTCACCACATCCAGATAAAGTGTCAGTACTAAATACAGTTGCAGAGATATTGTTTACACATTTTTCTACAATATTATTTTGGCAGTTGTAATCTCCTTTTGCGTTGGATTTTACTGTAAAGCAATAAGCTCCTGTATTGGATATATTATAAGTATTGGTAAAGGTTAAAGTTGTAGAAGCACCGGGAGCTAAATTTACTCCGGTAAATGGCTGCCCAACTGTTATCGGATTTCCGGAAGGCCCTGTTAAGGTATAAGAAAGTTCAACATCAGAAAGGTTTGCAGAGCCTACATTTTTAATTTCAACTGATACATTTCCTGTAGAAAGATTGCAACCACTAACTGGATTGGTAACTGCAACCACCTGAACATCGGTTGCGGGGGCTTCGTACATAGCTTGGGTATATTTGATTTCAGGGATATAGAAGAAATCTACCGGAGAAGTATCATTCGTTCTGATTTTTAGAAATACTGTTGGTACTTGAAAAACGCCTGATCTATTTCTAACTGTTGGAGAAATTGTTGGATAAATGATATTTTTGGCCCAAGTAGGGTCTCCGTCGCTCCATTTAACAATTTGTGTAATAGCTTCATCATCTATGTGGAAAGAACGTCCCCATAAGTCTGGTGAGTTTAAGCTGGTATTTGGGTTAGAGGCAGCTACTTCGCTTGTATCATCTGACCATGAGTAAAAGATATAATGTCCTGTTTCATCTCTGGCGATTTGTGAATAATTGCTCCACTGTAAATCTCCACTTGCACCTACAGCACCATTAACTTCAGCAATCATTTTAGGGCACCAAGTAGCTCCGCCGTCATAAGAAGTGATGTCAAATGCGGCCTTAGATCCACCGGGTTGATAATAACCTACGCTGTCTGGATGTGGGAAAGAATCTGCTGCATTAAAAATCGTAGCAAAAATGTGTGGATTCCCACGAAAATCAACGGCGATATCATGGTCTGTAAGATACGGAATTCCGGTGCTAAATGTTGAATTTCCTGTTGAGTCTCTAAATTCTGTTAAAATAGCATCCGTAACTACTTTGTAATCACGTAAAAATAACTTAATAGGGCCAGTCCAAGTTACTCCATAATCTTCGGTTTTGTATAATACAATTGTTGGGTGAGTAGATCCCGGTACATTTGGGTTATCTACAATACCTATCATAGAAAACCAGCCAAACCTTCCGTCTGGTGAGAAACCTATATTGGTTTCATATATAGCTGTTCCGTTATTAGCAGGTTTAGTTATAAAGAATCCCGGGCGGAAGGTAGCATATTTAGCCCATACAATAGAGTCATTATTACCTGTAACTACTCCTTTAAATAAATATACGGAGTCTAAGGTAACGTTTGCTGCGCTATTATAGGATCTATCAGAGAGCCAAAATTCGCCGGGTTTTCCTTGAACTAAGCCGCCGGGTATTAAGGTATTATGGATTTTTCCAAGCCCTAAATATTCTTGAGATGAGGTTACTGTGCCGCACATTCCTTTGGCAATACCCCACTGGTAGTTATCCCAGCCATTTCCGTTAGTAGTAGCAGCGTGCCAAACAACACGAGCATTGCAGAAGTCGGTATTTCCTGCAGGATTATACAAAGCTACTTGTGGGTAACGGGCACGGTTGCTTGTTAAACGGTTGTTAAACGGTCCTTTGTCAATGGTCCAGCTAGGATCACCGTCTTTTTGAAAGTCTGTGCGTAAGAATCCGTTATAGATAGCGGCATCTGTTCCTGAGCCGTGAATATCAATATTTTGGCGGTGTCCCCAACCAACAACACCAAGTTGGTCGCTTGAGTAAACTTGGTTTTGGGTAACTTGCAAAATAGTGTAAGCATTGGATGCAGTTCCTACAGGAACAGCCCCTAAGTTAATTTGGGTTTTTCCGGTTGGCTGCTGGGGTCCGATAGGTGTTGTAGGCTCGATACGCTGTAGCGGACCTACATATTTTCCTGACTCCATCAGAATTCGTTTAGCCCACACGGCTTGGTAATCAACTTTTTCCGTTACCAACGACGTGCTTTTCTTTACATGCTTTGTCTTCGACTGGCCAAATGCTGCGCCAGCTACTAAAAGCATTGCTCCAAAGGTGAATAGGTGTTTAACCTTCATATTGCACTATTAAATGTTAAATAATCGCAAAGTTAATAACTTAATTCTGAAAACAAACCAATACTGTTCTGTTTTATCAAAAAAAGTGCTTATTTCACTGCCTTCCGATATAACCAAAAGTCTATTATCAACAAAATGCCTACAAGGAATCCGATTCCTATTGTCATTAAAATGGGCTGCCATAAAATTAGCCCGCCCAATATTCCCAAAACACCTCCTAAGTATTGAATGTATTGTAGCTGCTCGCTGGTGGCTTGCTCTATCATCAGTTCTAAACGCGCTTCGTCAAATTCCATTAATTGTTTCTTTAGCCAATCTTGTATTTTTAAATTGTCTAAAACTGCTATCAATAAGGTATCTATCTTCGTAGCGATATTAGCTTGCTGCTCTGTTAGTTGCTTAAAAATATCCACCATATAAGGTTCTGGATTTTCAATGAGGGCAGCAACCGCAGCGGGAATTTCATCAACTGTTTTATTCAATTTGGCTTGGTATTCCGTAGAATTGATAGCTGTATAAGATTTTAATAAGATTTTAGAAAATCCTTTTGAGAAGTTTTCTTTCAGTTTTTGGTCTAAATTACTAATAATCTTTGTTTTAACTTCGGGTTGTTGGAGGTATTTCTCTAAGGTGTTTTCGGCATATTTGCTTAATTCTTTCAGAAATTCTTTATCGTTCAATAATTGTTGTGTGCCGTTGGTCAAACGTTCTGTAATCTTTTGTGAAATTTGAGATTCTTTTAGTTTTTTTTTGATGATAGATTCATTAACCACAAATTCATGAATAGCTTCGGCAATTCGCTGGGCAATCTTGTATTTTTGGGAAGGGATAAGGCCATGCCCCCAAATAGGGCGTTTTTCTCTTGGGTGAAATAACATCTTGATAGCTACATAGTTTGTGAAGTAACCAATGATTCCGGACATAGCAAGTGTTCTGATAATCCCTTCAAATGAAATTGGTTTATCATACCATTTAACTTGCTGAATAACAACTTCTTCAAAATCATAGTAAAAGCTAAACAGAAATGCAATAAGGCACAAGTAGGGAACTATGCGTATTACTTTTAACGCTAACTTTCCATAAGCAGAGAAGCCCTGTGTAACGGTTTTATTATCAGGGTGCGTTTCAAAAATATCTTTGAATGTAAAGTGCTTTTGTAGATAATATTCCCAAAAATGTTTCATGTTTCGAAGAAACAAAATTTAAGGCTAACCGGCCAAGTTTTATTACAAACAAAAAAAGCAAACGAAGAATTTCGGTTGCTTTAATATTTTGCAGAGAGTGAGGGATTCGAACCCTCGATACGGTTTTGCCATATACACACTTTCCAGGCGTGCTCTTTAGACCACTCAGACAACTCTCTGTGGTTGCGTTTTCGAGCCGCAAAGTTAAGCATTTTTTTAAAACAAAATAGTTCGATACATAATAAAAATTTTAAATAATTGATAACTAAATTGTTATATCTTGAAACAACTATTCTTAATAAATAATCAAGCGCATATAAAAAAACGAATATAGCTTTATTAGCCTATTCTTTTGATTTTTATAAGAACTTATTACGCCGGCTCTTAAATAGATGTATTTTTGGCGTGTACTGAAAAATTCTATAAAAGTGGCAGAAAATCAATTTATTGATTACTATGAAGTAACTATCCAAGCGTCAAATACAGAAATGGTTGAGATTTATTTAGCGTGGTTGCAAGAGTATGATGTTTTTGAAAGTTTTATAGAGCAGCCGGACACTTTGTTAGCATATATGCCGGCAAACTTATACCAAGAGTCTATTATTCAGCAGATTATGACTTATCTTCCTGAATCTCCGGCTTATTCATCGCGGTTAATCCCTCGTGAAAACTGGAATATTTCTTGGGAACAAAACTACCCGGCAGTGGAAATAAGCAGTTTTTGCTTTATCCATCCGGAATTTATCGCTCCTAATAAAGACTTTCAGCATAACATTTGCATACAACCTAAAATGTCCTTTGGTACCGGGCATCATGCTACTACACAATTAGTTATCAAATTATTACAGCAATTTAACTGTTCCCAAAAGAGGGTCTCAGATGTTGGCTGTGGAACGGGTATTTTGGGGATTTTAGCTTCTAAATTAGGTGCAACTTCTGTCTCATTTGTAGATATTGACCATTGGTGCATAGAAAATACCCAAGAGAATATTGCTTGTAATCATATCGTTAATACAAAAGTTCAATTAGGAACAGCACAGATTTTGAGTTCAGAGCCGCCCTTTGATTTGATATTAGCAAATATAACCCGAAATATATTGTTAGACGAAGCACCTCTTTATCTATCATTACTGAAACCAAGTGCTTCTTTGATGCTGTCTGGATTTTATAAAGCAGATATTCCCGTAATAGTAGATAAATATCAATCGCTTGGGTTTACATTTATTTCTGAAGTAACTGATAATGAATGGGCTGCACTAAGATTTCATTACTATCACGATAAATAGTTTTTTTGCAAGACTATAAAACCAAGCTATTTTAGGGAGGATATAGCTTAATCAGTGCCCAAAGGCTTAACTTTATTTAAATCTCATCAGGCTTAGGCTTAGTATAATCACGACCAATGTAACTCCCACATCAGCCGTGATGGCAAATACTAAATTACTGTAACCCAAAAAGGCTAATACGATGAACAGTAATTTTACGGTGATAGCTCCGATGGTGTTTATTTTTATCCGCTGTAATGTTTTGCGGCTGAGGCGAACTAAAAATGGGATAAGTGAGAGGTTATCGTTCATCAAGGCGATATTTGCTGTTTCAATTGCGGTGTCGCTGCCAGATGCTCCCATAGCAATGCCAACGGTGCTTTGGGCTAATGCCGGCGCATCATTTACCCCGTCGCCAACCATTGCTACTTTTTGATATTGCTGCAACAGTTCTTTGATTTTTTCTGCTTTATTTTCAGGCAGTAATTCGCCAAAGATTTTGTTAATCCCCACTTGTTTAGCCACATATTGTGCTGATTTTTCGTTATCTCCGGTCAGCATTACGGGTTCAACCTGCAAATCTTTTAGTTCTTTCAATGCGGTTATGCTGTCTGGTTTTATTTCGTCTGTAAGGGCGATTATTCCGGCAACGCCTTTTCCAAAACTCACCACTACACTTGTTTTTCCATCCTGCGAAAGCTGTTCTACTATTTTTTCGGTTTCTGGATTTATCTCTTCATGTTCCTTAATATAAGAAAATTTCCCCAGTAATATAGTTTCATCTTCGCAAACTAAGCATTTTGCGGTTGCTCCTTTTCCAATAATGCTTTTAAACTGCTCCGTTTGGTGTGGTGCAAATCCTTCTTTTTGGCTGGCATCAACGATTGCCTGCGCAAGTGGATGTTCACTAAAGATTTCGGCTCCGGCAGTGCAAGCCAATAACTCTTCACGGCTTGTACCATTTAAAGGAATTACATCACTCACCACAGGATTCCCAAAAGTAATTGTCCGCGTTTTATCTAACGCAATAGCTTTGATGCCGGCCAGTGCCTCAATGTATTTACCTCCTTTTACCAATGCTCCTTTTGAAGATGCGTTGCCAATAGCTGCATAAATAGCAACAGGAGTAGAAATAACCAACGCACACGGGCAAGCTATAACCAACAAAGTAATAGCTTGTTGTAACCAAATATTTGTATCAAGATCTAACGCAAATACAGGAATTATAAAAAGAAGAACAGCCAGAACAATGATAGACGGAGTATAGTATTTAGAAAATTGCTGAATGAATTTTTGGGTATCGCTCTTATTAGCAGAGGCTTCAAAGGTAAGACGGATGATTTTTGAAAAAGTTGTATCGGCTGATATTTTGGTAGTCTCAAGTTCTATAAAGCCACTTTTGTTAAGCGTTCCGGCAAAAACATTGTCGCCGTTGTGTTTATCTTTTGGTATTGGCTCTCCGGTAATAGCTGCTTCATCAACGGCAGTTTCTCCAGAAATAATTTTTCCGTCAAGCGGAATCATTTCTCCGGGCTTCACCTGAATAATAGTACCAACCGGTATTTTATCAATCTGAATAAATTCGTTTTGTGCTTTTACAAAAGCTGTCTTAGGGGCTTTACTAACCAACTCATCCAATGCTGATTTGCTATTCTCGATACCAATATCCTCAAGACGCTCTCCTAAGACATACAACACAATTACAACTGCGGCCTCTGGAAATTCTTTTAAGTAAAATGCCCCCAAAACAGCAATAAGCATCAACAAATTGATACTGGAAAAATCAAAACTTATGGCCGATTTTACACCTTTCCACAAAATTTCATAACCAATGCCAATGATAAAAACAGCAAATATAACAGGCGAATACGGCATGGGAATGTCAATCCCCATAATACTCAACACTTCTAAGGCAACAACAATAGTGATTGCCAACAGTAGAAAGAGAAATCTTTTGTCGTGAACAGGAAGTTTCATCTTGATTTTTATAATAGCCGAATATCGTTAGCAATATACGCTAATATAAAAAGCAATGATTGTGTTTTTTGGACAAGTTCTACGGTAAATTTATTGATGCGGCGGGATTATACCCATAGATTCTTTTGGTCGGTAATGCTGATTTAAAAGCAATCAGTTTATGCTTATTATCAGCACATTAACCTAATAACTCTTGGTAGTGTTCCTGAATAAAGTTTGTAGAAAAATCTCCTCGTTTAAAGGCTTCGTTTTTCATCAGACGTTGGTGAAAAGGAATGGTTGTTTTTATCCCTTCGATAACGAACTCATCTAATGCGCGGGACATTTTATCAATAACTTCTTCGCGGGAGAAAGCTGAAACAATCAGTTTTCCTATCATTGAGTCATAGTAAGGTGGGATCATATATCCGGCATATACGTGGGTATCTACTCGCACACCGTGCCCGCCCGGCTTATGGAATTGAGTAATCCTGCCGGGGCATGGTCTAAAGTCATTGAACGGGTCTTCGGCATTGATACGCACTTCCATAGCATAACGATTTTCCGGATAATAATGCTTACCGGATACCGGAACTCCTGCGGCTACTTTAATTTGTTCTTTTATGAGGTCATAAAAGAAAATTTCCTCCGTAACGGGGTGTTCTACCTGAATTCGGGTATTCATTTCCATGAAGTAGAAGTCTCCATTTTTATCTAATAGAAACTCGATTGTTCCCGGACCTTCATAGTTTACGGATTTGGCGGCAGCTACGGCTGCTTCACCCATTTTGTGGCGTAACGAGGGGGTAAGTGCCGGGCTGGGTGCTTCTTCAACCAACTTCTGATGTCTTCGCTGAATAGAACAATCTCTTTCTGAAAGATGGCAGACGTTACCATATTGATCTCCAACTACCTGAATTTCAATGTGTCTTGGCTTTTCAATATATTTTTCGATATAAACACCATCATTTGAGAAAGCGGCTAATGCTTCCTGCTGCGCCATATTAAAGGAGTCATAAAAGTCCTCTGGTTTCCAAACGAGGCGCATTCCTTTTCCGCCGCCGCCGGCTGTGGCTTTTATGATTACAGGATACCCGATTGCATCTGCAATTTTTTTTCCTTCTTGTGGGTTTAATATTAAGCCGTCAGAACCCGGTACTACCGGCACATTTGCTTTACGCATCGTATCTTTGGCCGTAGCTTTATCGCCCATAATAGCAATTACTCCGGGAGGCGGACCAATAAACTTGATTCCGTATTCTTGGCAAAGTTGGGAAAAACGTGCATTTTCAGAAAGGAAGCCGTATCCCGGGTGGATTCCATCTACTCCGCAAATTTCTGCTGCCGAAATAATATTTTGCATATTTAGGTAGCTATCTCGGCTTGGAGGTGGACCAATGCACACAGCCTCATCGGCAAAACGGACGTGCAAGCTATCTTTATCCGCAGTAGAATACACCGCTACCGTCTCTATTCCCATCTCCCGACACGTGCGCACAATACGTAAGGCAATTTCACCCCGATTGGCAATCAAAATCTTCTTAAACACAACTTTTTGCTTATAATTACTACTTACCGTAACTTTATCAGGAGAGTTCTATTTCAAACAAAGCCTGATCATATTCTACAGGGCTGGCATTATCAACCAAAATATTGACTATACGGCCTTCTATGTCTGACTCTATTTCATTAAATAGCTTCATGGCTTCTACAATGCACAGCACTGTTCCTTTGTGAATAACATCGCCAACTTTTACAAAAGGATCTTTATCTGGCCCGGGAGATTTGTAATATGTACCAATCAAAGGTGATTTAAAAATATAATTTTTAGAGGGTTTTGGCTGCGAAGAAGTTGTGGTTTCCGGGATAGAAATAGCTGGCGTAACTGGTATCTGATGAACTGGTTTAGTTTCCGGAACAGAAACTACCGTTGGTGAAACAGCCGGTTGAGACGCAATAATTACAGGTTCTGACTTTCTTTTAACCTTGATTTTAAAGTCTTTATGCTCAATTTCTACCTCTGCAAGTTCTGATTCGTTTACAAAACGAAGAATCTCCTGGATTGCTTTATAGTCCATAAAAGTTAATTTACGCGCCAAAAATACAAAATCCAACTTTAAAGTAAAGTATTTTCTAAAACTTTGTTTGTGTTTAGGGTTTTGTTAACGGGTAATTTAGCAACTATAAGTATAAATCTCTTTTGGCTGATTTATGATATTAAATTTAATGAACTAAGGTAAGTTAGCAAGCAATTTCTGCTGATAATCTCTACGGTATCAATATTATCTGGCCAACTCTTAGGGTTGATCCTATTTTAGGATTTAGTTTTTGTATTTTTTCAACGGTAGTTCCGTGCTTTTTAGCAATAATCCATAGATTATCACCATTTTTTACCGTATATTGAGTTGGTTTTAAGCTCTTTTGGGTTGAATTTGGAGTTGTTGTTTGGCTGGTAGCTGGAGGTTTTGTTTGTGTTGTAGGCGTTCTGGGCTGAAATTGGTTAGTAGGCGGAAGCTGGATAATTAGTTTTTGTTTTGGAAAAATTGTCGTATTGCGCAGGTTATTCCAGAGCATTATATTTTTTACGGAAACATGATATTTTTGGGCGATAGCACCTAAGTTTTCTCCGTGCTGTACGGTGTGGGTGGAACTTCGGGTCGTTCTGGCAACATACGTAGCCGTATTCATATATGGATTTTTATAGGTAGATACTGGTTTAGTAATATTTTGTTTGGCAAAGAAAACCGTAACCCCTAAACTGTCTGTATTCATTTCGGGTCGGGTAATATTATCGGTAGAGTCATCCATAATACTTTCATTAATCTGTAAATTAACCGGATTTTCGTTTTTTAAATAAGCATAATAAGATGTTAATAAAGCATTTGCAAAGAGTTCTCCTCTATTCAAATAACCTTCGTTTGTTAGGTGTACTCTATCTCTTTTAGCTAATTGGTAGTTTTCCCATTCTAACATTACGTTTTTTCCTCCGGCAACGTTGTAGTAGTCATAGAAAGCGCAGTTAAGGTCAAAGGCAACTTTTTGTGCAATCTGGGAGGCTTTTTCGCAATCGGTGATGTTGTAATGATAGCGGTAAATATCCTGCGAGCATCCAATCAAGAATGAAGTATTAGGGCAGGCTTCACGAATGTTTTGGATGATTTTTCGTAAATTTTGCTCGTATTCAATTTCGTTAATGTTGCTTCCATAATAATCGTTTGCACCTAAGTCTATTACAACCAAGTTTGGGTTAATTTCAGCGATTTGATTAGCCATTAAATCTTGCGCTAAGATGCTGTATAAACCCGCGCCATTAATCCCTACTGAATGATACAAAATACCAGTTTCTTCTGGATTTTCTAAGCTAAATCCGTATGTTTCAAAGAAATAGCCTCCATTTGATCCTGAAAAACTTCCTTCTAACCAGTCTATGGGTTTATCAAATAACAGTTTTGTGTAAGGAAGTGCTGTGTCTGCGGTGTCCAAGTTGATTTTTATAGGGAGTTCCGTAGGGCTGGTTTTTAGATTTAGTATAAAAGAGCCGGTTTTGTTTTGCGGGTGATATATTTTCAGCAGCGTTTTAGCGGTCTTAGCTGTATTTGAATGAAAGTTAAAGCGGAATGTTGCCCGTTGATCTTGGGTTCTTATGGTAACGCCAGTAAGCCCCAGTGAAAATTTGGGCTCATAATGAATATTTTTAGCGTATTCCCATTTTCCAGTAACATAAGTAAGGTAATCAACGGCGGAGTGCGTCCTCGCAGCCGCATAGGGAAAAACCAGCCCGCGCCCACCATTGCCAAAAATATCTTGCAGCCTCCCCCTGATAAATCCAGTAAAGACATCTGCCTGAACGTGGGAATCCCCAATATGAACTATCTTAACCTTTTGTGAATCTGTATGCTTTAAAGCCTCAAAAAAAGGCTGAACCGCCTGCACATCCTTCCACTGCCAATAATTCTGCCGGTAATGAATAAATGGATAATGTGTCTTATACTGCAAAAAAGCCTGAATATACTCAGGGCATGACTTACATGGTTTTGAATAACAACCGGTTATATTAAAAAAAATACCTATAAACGCTAATATAGCGCAACTTCTTTTTGTTATATAACGAACAATTAACGGGATAAATTCGATAGTCAAATTCAAAAAATAAGAAAAATGGTTTATGTCCTGTTTCGTCTCCAATTAGAATCCGAAGCAGTAGTTGTGTTATTTAGGGGTTGGATATTCTGATGCTGTTTTTGCAAGAACTGCTGTGCTAACAATAATCCTGCTATAATTTCATTTTCAGTTAATTCAGGATGTAAATTTTCTGGATCAAAATATTTTTGGACAAAGTGAGTGTCAAAGTTTCCGGACACAAATGCCGGATGATTCAGCACAAATTTACAGAAGTCAAGGGTATTTTTTACCCCCACGATTTGGTATTCATCAATAGCTCTGATCATTTTTTGGATGGCTGCCTTACGGTCAGGTGCGTGTACGATTAGCTTAGCAATCATTGGATCATAATAAACCGGAATGTTCATTCCTTCTTCAAAGCCGTCATCAACACGGATTCCCGGCCCTGCCGGACGATTATAGACGGTTAGCGTACCAATATCCGGTAAAAATTTATTTAGTGGGTCTTCGGCATAAACGCGAATTTCCAGCGAATGTCCGTTTATCTTGAGGTCTTCTTGCGAAAACGTAAGCGGGTTGCCTTCTGCAATACGGATTTGCTCCGCTACTAAATCTAATCCGGTAATCATCTCTGTTACAGGATGTTCTACCTGCAAGCGAGTGTTCATCTCTAAAAAGTAGAAGTTTAGGTTTTCATCTACCAAAAATTCAACGGTGCCGGCATTAAAGTAATTACAAGCGCGACAAGCATTTACAGCGGCTTCGCCCATTGCTTTTCGGAGTTCTGGAGACAAAATAGATGAAGGTGCTTCTTCTATTACTTTTTGGTGGCGGCGTTGCACAGAGCATTCACGCTCAAATAGATACACAATGTTTCCATGTAGATCTCCCAATACCTGAATTTCGATATGACGGGGAGATGCTACATAACGTTCGATGAACACAGAGCCGTCCCCAAAGGCATTAATAGCTTCTGATATGGCTAAGTTCATCTGCTCCTCAAAAGTTTCTGGGTCTTGTACTATGCGCATACCTTTTCCGCCACCGCCGGCTGATGCCTTGATTAGCACTGGATAACCAATTTCTTGAGCTATTTTTTTCCCTGTTTGAACATCTAAAACGGCTTCATCTACGCCGGGTACTAACGGAACTCCATATTTACGAACAGCTTGTTTTGCGGCAATTTTGCTACCCATAGTTTCCATAGATTCAGCACTTGGGCCAATAAATGTGATTCCGGCCTCCCTGACTTTACGCGCAAAACCGGCATTTTCAGACAAAAAACCGTAGCCCGGATGAATCGCATCAATTTGGTGTTTTTGGCACAATTCAATAATTGCATCACCTCGTAAATAGGATTGAGCCGAAGCAGCCTCTCCTAAGCAAAAGGCTTCATCGGCATAACGCACATGGGGGGAAGTCCTATCAGCCTCAGAATACACTGCAATAACGGTTATACCCAACTCCCGCGCCGTCCGCATAATTCGCAGGGCAATCTCCCCACGGTTTGCAACCAATAATCTTTTCATCCCTAATGCAGCAAAGTTAAATAGAATTGAACTGACTTGAACTTTTTTTGTTTTAAACTTTGGGTTAGGGTTCAGAAAGCTATGGTTTCGTTAGTAAATCTTTTTTGCTATCATATAACCATGACTCTCTTGTTTCTTGGAAAAGCTAAGTAGCGCACAAACAATTCTAACCCCGTCCTTTTTCCGCCCATTTTTGGATTTTTTTGTGCTTTGGCAATGTGAGGGTAGGTAATTGTTAGTTTGACTTCTGACATAAATTGTTAAAGTTACTTAGAGGTTGTTTAAAATTTATTTTTTTATTCTGTTAAGCATAATTCTAATCATAGCTAAGTGCACAAAGCTTGTACTGCATTCGGGGTGGAATTCATAGTCATTAACCAATCTTCGTTGAAAACCAAGCCATCCAAAAGTTCGTTCAACTATCCATCTCTTGGGTAAGACATTAAATCCACTAATTCCTGCCACTTTTTTTACAATTTCCAAAGTGTAATTCAAACTTTTTAAAATCCATTCAGCTAAGTTACCGGTATAACCTTGATCTGCCAATATTTTTGTCAATCTAGGGTACTTATATCTTAATTCTTCAAGAACATATTTAGCTCCTTCTCTGTCCTGAATATCAGCGTTATGAATCACAATAGCTATAATAAATCCGAATGTGTCAGTAATAATATGTCTTTTTCTTCCTTTAATTTTCTTGTTTCCGTCATAACCGTTTGATAACGAGAAAGAACAAGTTTTAACAGTTTGACTATCAATTAATCCAAGACTTGGTGAAACATGTTTTCCTTTTTCCTTTCTTAACTTATCACGCAAAAAATCATGTATTTCTTCAATAAGCCCTTCTGCTGTCCATTTTCTGAAATAATAATAAACGAGTTGCCACTTAGGGAAATCTTTAGGCAGCAATCTCCATTGAACACCAGTTTTGGTGATGTACAATAATGCGTCTACAATACATCTTAAAGGATGCTTTCTTTTCCTGTTATCATTTACTATTTTTTCAATAGCTTCGTACTGAATATCAGTTAGGTTGGTTGGGTAGGCTTTCATACTTGCTTAATT
Source organism: Bacteroidia bacterium (assembly GCA_026932145.1). Lineage (NCBI taxonomy): Bacteria > Pseudomonadati > Bacteroidota > Bacteroidia > Bacteroidia bacterium. Next base: position 113,741 of record JAIXKT010000007.1, on the reverse strand, counting down.
ATCTGATTAATAATCAGCAATATAC
>JAIXKT010000007.1:58753-113695 GCA_026932145.1 Bacteroidia bacterium | reverse complement strand
TGTGATATTAAATAATTTAACAATTTTTACACCATTTTTAAACAACCTCTTAATTATTGCCGAGAATTTCATCATACTTTCTGAACCACAACCCGATTTAATTTCCGTAATTCGCGTTTTATTTTGTTATCTATATGTCCGTTGCCGAAACAATGAAACCGGTTATTCATTTTGATCGAAAAGGTTTATCTGACAAGACATTATTGGATTTGTATAGAGCCATCTTGTTGCCCAGAATAATTGAGGAAAAGATGCTGATTTTGCTACGTCAAAATAAAATCAGCAAGTGGTTTTCCGGAATTGGCCAAGAAGCTATTGCAGTAGGATGCACAAAAGCCTTAGAAACTTCAGATTATATTTTTCCTCTGCATCGAAACTTAGGCGTTTTTACTGCCCGAGAAGTTAATTTAGTGAGGCTTTTCTGCCAATGGCAGGGAAAAAAGAACGGTTTTACCAAAGGGCGCGACCGGTCTTTTCATTTTGGGACTCAAGAATACCGGATTATCGGTATGATTTCTCACCTGGGAGCTATGCTCGGTGTCGCTGACGGCGTAAGTTTAGCTTCCAATTTAGATCAAGATTCTGTTATTTCCCTTGTTTTTTCCGGAGACGGCGGTGCCAGTGAAGGTGATTTCCATGAAGCTATAAATGTAGCCGCAGTTTGGGACTTACCGGTGATTTTTTTGATTGAAAACAATGGCTACGGGCTTTCCACGCCTTCTTCAGACCAGTTTCGTTGTAAACAATTTATAGACAAAGCAATAGGCTATGGAATAGAAGCCGTTCAGGTAGATGGAAACAACATCGTTGATGTTTATGTAGCGGTACAGGATATTGCCCAGAAAATGCGCCAAAACCGTAAGCCGGTTATTTTAGAAGCGATGACGTTTCGTATGCGCGGGCACGAAGAAGCCTCAGGAACTAAATATGTACCCAAAGAATTGCAAGATTTCTGGGCAACCAAGGACCCTGTGAGAAATTATGAGGCATGGCTATTGGAAATCGGAGTATTACAAGAAGCACAGATTCAGGAAATTCGTTCAGAATTTAAGCATCAAATAGAGCAGGCTCTTGAGCAAACTTTTGCTCAGCCGGAAATAACACCTGATACAGAAGAAGAACTCGCCGATGTCTATGCACCAGCCTTTTCTAACTATATTTTGCCTACCGGCGAAGAAAAGGAGATGCGCACCATTGACGCTATTTCCCAAGGCTTAAAACAAGCGATGCTGCAAGACCCCAACCTGATTCTGATGGGGCAGGATATTGCCGAATATGGCGGCGTTTTTAAAATAACAGACGGGTTTGTGCAAGAGTTTGGTAAAGAAAGAGTTAGAAACACCCCTCTTTGTGAATCTGCTATCATAGCTACTGGCTTAGGGTTGTCTCTTAGAGATAAATCCGCTATGGTAGAAATGCAGTTTGCAGACTTTGTTTCCTGCGGTTTTAATCAGATTGTTAATAACTTAGCTAAAAATCATTATCGGTGGCAGCAACCCGTTAATGTAACAGTCCGAATGCCTACCGGTGCCGGTGTTGCCGCAGGGCCTTTTCATTCCCAAAGTAATGAAGCATGGTTTTTTAAAGTACCCGGCCTCAAAGTAGTCTATCCTTCCAATCCTTATTCTGCTAAGGGATTACTAACCACTTCTTTACGGGAACCTAACCCGGTTATCTTTTTTGAACATAAAGTTTTATACAGAAGTATAAGTGGCTTAGTACCACAGCAATACTATAATTTACCGCTTGGTAAAGCCGTTATTACTAAGTTCGGAACAGATATTACGATTGTTACTTATGGCATGGGAGTTCATTGGGCTTTGGAAATCAGCCAGTTGATTCCGGATACTTCTATTGAAATTATTGACTTACAAACTTTATTGCCTTGGGATTCTGAAATGGTATTTAGCTCTGTGAAAAAAACCGGAAAATGTTTGGTATTACACGAAGACACCCTCACCGGAGGCGTTGGTGCAGAAATAGCAGCCGCAATCAGTGAAGAAATGTTCCGCTATTTAGATGCTCCCGTTATGCGAGTAGGTTCTTTAGATACCCCAATTCCTTTTACCGCTAACTTAGAAAAAAACTTCCTGCCTAAAAATATATTTCACCAAAAATTACTGAAACTTATTGATTACTAAGTAGTTTTTTTATATTTCAATTAATCTGTATTTTGTAAGAAATAAAGTTTGGTAGTTGTAGTTAAAAAATGGTTCTTCTGAGAAAAAATAGCTTTTTTAAAAGCTGCTATGCCTTGAAATATTAGTTTTTGCCCTAAGTAGTTTGATGTGTGTTAATAAATATGGATTCTGTGTCATTATTTTGGGAAGCTACAACTAACTTGCGAATTTTGGTTGTAGGGGACGTTATGTTGGATAGATATTTGTGGGGGGGTGTTTCTCGGATTTCGCCAGAGGCTCCGGTTCCCGTTGTGGACGTTCGGCAGGAGGAGAACCGACCCGGCGGGGCTGCCAATGTTGCCTCTAACTTAGCTGCATTGGGCACAACGCCTATACTCGCCGGAATAGTAGGTTTAGATAAAGAAGGAAATGACTTTATCGAAACTTTATCTCTGAATCAATTGAATACTAATGGAATAATTAAATCAAACCAACGTAGAACTACCTCTAAAATCCGCATTATCGGAAACCAACAGCACCTACTTCGGGTAGATAAAGAAGATAGATACCCGCTTTCTAATCAAGAACTTGAAGATTTTCGTCCATTAGTTTTTGACCTTTTGGCTCAATGCGATGCACTGTTGTTTGAAGATTATGATAAAGGACTACTTTCGCAAGACATTATTCAGGCACTCATCCAACAAGCCAATAATACCAATAAGCCGGTTATAGTAGATCCAAAGTTTAAAAATTTTTGGCATTATGCCGGTAGCTCTTGTTTTAAGCCAAATTTAAAAGAGCTCAGTGAAGGCGTTGGAATACCACTTCGTAATGGAGATATTCCGGCTATTCAAGACGCGGTGTTGTTATTACGAAAAAAAATGCCTCATAAATACACCGTAGTAACCCTAAGTGAAAATGGAATGTTATGTTGTGATGAAAATGAACACTTTAGACATATACCGGCACATTTTCGCAAAATTGTTGATGTTTCCGGTGCCGGAGATACGGTGGTAAGTGTGCTTACATTAGCCATTGCCGTTGGGCTACCTATTTACCAAGCTACTCAGCTCGCCAACCTTGCAGGGGGAATTGTGTGTGAAGAAGTGGGCGTTGTTGCCATAGACAAAAACAAGCTCTATCAAGAATATTCCAAAAATTTTACTGAAAAAAAATAAACATCTGGATTCTGAAAACATAAAAATTATAGTTTCTCTGATGAAAAATTATTACAATCAGGGCATTATATTTTTTATCTGCTCTTTCTCTTCAATCTTGTGAGCATACTTTCTGAACTACAACTCAAAATGGTTTAAATCACTTCTATCTTAAACAGTTTTTCTAAAGATTTATAGGTAGATAATTTTGATAATTCATTTATACTAACCCACTTAGCTTCTTCTATTGATTCTATAATTTGAGGCACAAGTTGGTTAGGTGTAGGGGCAAACATTTTGAACCAATGTGTTTTTTTGATTACCCAGCTATTTTGTTCATGGTAGTTTTGGTATAAATGATAGATTGGGGTAAGTTTTTCAATTATTACCACTTCGTTCAGGCCGGTTTCTTCACGCACTTCCCGTACGGCAGCTTCATTGGGCATTTCTCCTATTTCTATTTTCCCTTTGGGTAAGTCCCAATTTCCAAAACGCTTGATTACCAACACCAATCCTTCCGGTGAAAATACTTTTCCGCCGGCTGCTTCTATCAAGGTAAAGCATTTGAGGTAGTCTTCCCAAAACTGTTGAGCTTGAATCTCCGTTGGTAGTATTATTTTAGCTGCTCCCTTTTCATATTGTTGCTGCCATTGGGCTATGATTTTGGGTGAAGCATTTAAACCATCTATCAGAAGTATTGGTATTTCACCAATGGTGCTTTCTTCAACCGGATTTTCTGGAGTTTCCCCCACCGCAATTTCTACCACACACTGTTGCTGATATACTTGGATAGGAAAGCTATATTCAGGTTGTAAATTTTTGTTGTTCATGATTTTGTATATCTTCCCTTAGCTTCTTGCAGCATTTTTTGTAATGTTGGAATATCTGTTTTTCCTAATCCATAAGGGATTAGCTGGTTTCCGGATCCGTCTAATATTACATAATAAGGTTGGGCATTTGTTTGGAAGCGTTCTTTTTGGAGTTGTAGCCATTTATCGCCAACGGTTCTTAGGATAGTGCCGTCTGCGGCTGTGATATTTTCCGGTAATGGTTCAGCGTCATCTACAAACAACGAAACGAGTATAAAGTCTGTGTTTAGTGATTTTTTTATTGCTGGGTCAGGCCATACATTGCTTTCCATCCAGCGGCAGTTTACACAAGTGTGGCCGGTAAAGTCCACAAAAACCGGTTTGTCTATTTTTTTAGCATAGGCTAATGCCTCGTCAAGGTCATAAAATGCACAAAAACCCAGAGGAGTGTCTTTGGATAATTTCTCTGAATATTTTCTATTTTGGCTGCAAACTAACTGAGATTCTGATTTTTCTGTTACAGAAGCCATTGCTTCTTTTCCCCAAACAACTACTCCAATATCTGGATTATGTGGCGGTAAAAAGCCGGATAAAAGTTTTAACGGTGCTCCCCATAAGCCCGGAACCATATAAAAAACAAACCAAAAACTTACTATGGCTAACAGCAACCGTGGTATAGAAATATGTGCAATGGGGCTATCATGGGGAAGTTTATACCACCCCATTAGATAAGTTCCTAATAATAAGAAGATTGCTATCCAAGCTCCTAAATACACCTCTCTGTCTAAAATGCCTAAGTGCCAAACTAAATCTACATTACTTAAAAATTTCAAGGCTAAAGCGATTTCCAAAAAACCCAACACTACTTTTACGGAATTTAGCCACCCGCCGGAACTGGGTAATGAGTTTATTAAATGTGGAAACAACGAAAAAAGCCCAAATGGAAATGCAAAGGCTAAGGAAAAACCAAACATTCCTACCGTTGGCCCTAAGTAGCTCCCCTGTGAGGCTTCTACCAGGAGCGTTCCAATAATCGGACCGGTGCAAGAAAAAGACACTAACGCCAAAGTCAATGCCATAAAAAAAATACCAGAATAACTTCCTGTGCTACTCTTAGAATCTAATTTAGTGAGCCAACTTGATGGTAACGCTAACTCGAACCACCCTAAAAATGACAATCCAAAGGCAAATACAATGACAAAAAAAAGCAAGTTTACCCAAGGATTTGAAGCCATTTGATATATCGCAGAAGAACCAAATAACAGCGTAATAAGCAGACCTAACCCCACATAAATAAAAATGATGGATATGGAATAAAATAAAGCATTCCGGATATTTGTAGCTTTATCAGTTTGCTTCTTGGTGAAATAACTGACCGTCATAGGTATCATCGGAAAAACGCAAGGCGTTAACAATGAAACCAATCCAAATGCAAAAGCAGCCCAAAACAAAGAAAATAACGACTTTTCAGCAGCAGGAGCTTCTTTTAAGGGAAGAGATTTAACTTGCTGAGAATTATCGGAAGAGCCATTTTGGGAAGCTGTATTGGTAGGATTTACGTTGATAGAAGAATCAGCAGTATCTTTCTGGGGTTCATTAGCAGATTTATTATTTGCCGGCTTTGCCGTAAAAGTAAAAGAAAAGTCATTATAAGCCGGAACACAGGTCTGTGAATCACATACTTGGTAATGGATATATCCCTTAATAACGATTTTGGGGTCTGTTATTTTTAATTTTTGCTTGAATATGACAAAATCTCCATAGTAGCTGACATTAGCCTCAAAAACGGAATCATATTCAGTATGTTTTTTGCCGCTCTCGGTGAGGTCTCCTACCTTCACAACGCCGTGCGTACCTTTATCTAACCCAAATTCAGTGGGCATATTTGCATCTTTTTCCGGTGGAATAGCAGAGTAAATATGGTATCCCTTATTTATTTTAGCCTCAAAAACAAGCGTAACTACCTCACCAACAACATATTGATTTGTATTTTCCGGGTAATTTTTCCATTTTACAACTTGTTGAAAATTGGGTTGCGCTTGTGTAACCCATATAAAACTTATTGCTACCGCAAGAATCCAATAAAACTTCATAGAAACGTTTCAAAACTACTGCTTTTTTTTATTTGTCCCAAATACAAGAGACTATATTACGGGAACAATAAAAACCATATTTTAGTTTTGGTTCAGAAAAATATGATAAAAAATGTTTAGGACAGTATTGTAGGAAAAATAATACCCTTGATTATAATAATTTTTCATCATCGGAATAGTAGTTTTCATGTTTTCTAAACCACAACTGGGCACTTTACCCGAGTATCGGTTATTTCTCGACCAATTAACTATTTCGATAGCTGAAAAATAGTTATACTTATGATAAGAAGTTTTACCTTTGCCCATGCAAATACGAAAAATTTGGAATACCCTACTGTTGGGTTTATTAGCCTCCGTCAGTGTTTTTAACACCGGAATAGCCGCTCCGAATCCACCTCCGGATGAGGGTATGTGGCTACCTATGCTTATTTCACGTTTAAACTATGCTAAAATGCAAGAATTGGGCTGTAAACTCTCTCCAGAAGAAATTTACAACGTCAATCGTAATAGCATGAAAGATGCAATAGTCTCTCTATCAGGATTTTGTACCGGTGAGATTGTCTCCGATAAAGGGCTGATGCTTACAAACCACCATTGTGCTTTTAGTAGCATTCAGTTTCATTCAAGTGTAAAAAATGATTACTTAACCAATGGATTTTGGGCAAAAACACTGAAAGATGAACTTCCTTGTCCGGAAATATATGCCTCTATTTTGGTCCGTATGGAAGACGTAACCGACCAAGTACTAAAAGGAGGTGGAGGACTTTCTGGGCAAGGATCCGAGAAAAAAAATATCGCTGAAATTGAAAAAAAAGCTATAGAAGGCACTCATTACGAAGCAACCGTAAAACCAATGTTTGGCGGAAGCGAATATTATCTCTTTGTGTATGAGAAATTTACAGACGTCCGCTTAGTAGGTGCACCTCCTTCATCCATTGGAAAGTTTGGTGGAGATACAGACAACTGGATGTGGCCCAGACACACCGGAGACTTTTCACTTTTTAGGATATATTCCGGCCCAGACGGAAAACCGGCCTCCTTTTCAGACCAAAACATCCCCTACAAACCCAAATATTTTTTACCAATTTCCCTAAAAGGAATTAAAGCAAATGATTTTTCTATGATTTATGGCTACCCCGGCAGCACTGACCGCTACCAATTGGCTGCCCAAACCCAATTCGCCATAGACGAATTTAACCCAATGCTAATCAAACTGTTTGCCAAAAGATTAGAAATTATGAAAAAAGATATGGATGCTGATAATAACATCCGCATTCACTTAGCTGACGACTACGCCAGCCTAAGCAACTCCTACAAATATTTTGTTGGCCAAAATGAGGGACTTAAACACCTGAATCTTGTTGATTTCAAAAAAGAACAAGAAGTAAAGTTTCTTCAATGGGCTAAGGCTGATGCAACCCGGAATGCAAAATATGGAAACGTAGTTGCTGATATGGAAATCGCCGTTAAAGAATTTCGCCCATTCGCTAAACCATTTTATTATCTAAATGTTGCCGGTTTAGCTCCCAACATCCTGCAAAACGGCATCGCCTATTATCGCCTCAAAAAAACAATGGAAGCAACAGGAGACAAAAAAGAACTCTGGCAGCCAATGGTTGAAGAAATAAAAAGCGGTATCGAAACTTTCTTTAAGGATTATTCTGCCTCTACCGACCAAAAAATGCTTGCACAAATGTTTGCATTATACGCAACCGATATTCCAGAAAGCCAGCAACCGCCGATATTACTTGAAATCCGTAAAAAATTCAAAGCCAAGACAATAGAGCAGTCTTATGAAAAATTTGCTGCCGACTTCTTTAAGCATTCTCAACTCACTTCTCCGGAAAAAACAGCCGCTTTTTTAGATAAAATCAACTTAGAAGCACTTAAAAAAGAACCGGTTGTTATTTTATTAGAAAAGTTGCTTACCTACACCACTGAAAAACTACGCCCTGCTTATGCAGCTTATTCAGCCAAAGAAAGTGAAATTGAGAAAAAATTTATTGCCGGTTTACGCGAAATGAACCCCGACCAGCATTTTTACCCAAATGCAAACTCAACCTTACGCCTAACATACGGAAAAATTGCCGATTATTATCCAAAAGACGGCGTTCATTTCAGCTATTCCACAACATTAAAAGGAGTTATGGAAAAAGAAATCCCCAAAGACCCTGAATTTGATGTGCCAGCTAAGCTAAAAGATTTGTACCAAAGAAAAGATTATGGAATTTATGGTTCAAACGGAGAGATGCCGGTAGCATTTTTATCCGATAACGACATAACTGGCGGTAATTCTGGTAGTCCGGTTATTAATGGAGACGGACACTTAATCGGAATCGCTTTTGACGGCAATTGGGAAGCTATGACAGGAGATTTAGTCTTTGACCCCCAGTATAAAAGAACAATCAGTGTTGATATTCGCTATGTGTTATTTATCATAGATAAATTTGCAGATGCCGGCCACTTAGTGCAGGAAATGGAACTTGTCAGATGATATTTATCAATTCATCTGAAATTATTAGGCCGTATTCCCCAAGAATATGGCCTAAATTTATTCATAACAAAATAAGTTTTTGATAAACAATGGGTTATGTAGCTATTTGTATTTTACTGCTGCTGAGTTTTTACATTACCTTTCGGTTAGCCGCTCAATTTAAGTTGGATTTACTGCAGGTAATTGCTACCAATTATTGGGTTTGTGTTTTGTGTGGTATTTGGGCTGCGCCGGATTTTTGGCAAGAAATGACCACCAAACCGCAAAATTGGCTCACTTTTGGGCTATTTCAAGGCAGTTTATTCATCGGGATTTTTTACATAACCGGCTATTTATCAGCACAGATTGGAATTGGATATACCGGTTTAATGGGTAAAATTTCGCTGGTTATTCCCATATTGTTTAGTGCGATTTATTTCAAAATTCCCATAGATTTTCGGCAATACATTGGGATTTGCTTAGCATTGTTTTCTATCGTATTGATTCATTATCAGCCTGCTAAAAATGTTTCAGCAAAAGAAGAAATCCCAATCAAACGCAAACTATTGTTGGGAGCTATTTTATGGTTAGGTTCCGGCTTGATTGATATTAATTTTAAGTGGTTTGAAGCGTTTTATTCCCGTACTGTGCCTATAAGCCACTTTGCAATAGTTTGTTTTGGAACATCTGCTTTGATTGGGGCAGTATTAGTTGGGTATCAAGTTTTGTATAAAAAGAAATCCTTAGAGTGGAAAAGTGTTATTGGCGGGATTGGACTTGGAGTTCCCAATTATTTTTCGGTCGTATTTTTAACCAAAGGTCTTCAGCATCTGCCGCCTACAATTTTTTTTACGGTAAATAATATTGGGCTTTTGATAGCTGCGAATGTAGTCGGTTTTTTATTCTTTAAGGAACATTTTTCAGTTTTTAAGTGGTCAGGGTTAATATTAGCTGTTTTGGCAATCGGCTTATTAATATTGGGTTAGTTCATTGTATTGTCGCTCTTGGGTGGTTATTTCCTCAAATTATTGCGGCGCAGAATAATCCATTATTGCCTTACTTTCAAGACGGGTATTGGGGATACGTAAATGCTAATTTAAAGTGGATTATTCAGCCGCAGTTTTTAGTGGCATATCCCTTTAATGAGGGAATCGCTCAGGTAAAATTAGACACAAATAGATACAATTTAAGCGGTTGGCAGTTATTAGCTCCAAACGGAACGTTTTTATTAAGTCAGCCAGCAGATAACATACAATTTCTTGGTAACAAGCTATTTGCAGTATGGCAAAATGCCAAAATGGGGGTTTATAACGCAGCCAAGACGTGGGTTCTTCAGCCGGAGTTTATAAATACTACCGAAGAAGGTACTCAACTAAAAGACGGTTTATTGTGCGTTCGCACCCTTTCCGGCTATGGAATCATCTCATTATCAGGAGAATGGATACTTTCACCAAAATATCAATCAATAGTTATCCATACCGGCCAAATCGCTGAACTGATAGATAATAAGAGTTCTTGCTTATATCATTTATCCCGAAAAGAAGTTATTGTAGATTCCGTAGAGGCTGTGGGAGAGTTTGCTTTCAATAGGTTGCCGGTTCGCAAAGGTAAATTGTGGGGATTTTTAGACACTGCCGGAAATTGGGTGCAAAAGCCAATGTATGCACATTTTTTTTCTTTTTCAGAATCTTTAGCTGCGGTTTTGTATCAAGGCAGTTGGGGATTTTTAGATACTGCCGGAAACTGGGCAATAGCCCCCAAATATCAGTTAGTACGGTCTTTTTCAGAAGGAAAAGCGGCTGTCAAAAGTTCTGAAAAATGGGGATTCATTAATAACCTCAATGAATGGATAATAGAACCAACTTATGCAGAGGCATTTTCCTTTCGAGAAAAATTAGCCTTAGTTAAATTTCAGCAGAAGTGGTACTTCTTGAATCCCAATGGGTTTACTCCGATTCAGCTAAATTTATCCATCAATGCGTCTGTTTTTACACCGTCTTCAGGTTTTAAAGAAAATTGCTTTTTATTTCAAAATGAAAATGGCAAATATCAATTTTTGGCAAAAAACGGTTTATTATTAACTACTTATGAATTTGATTATGCTGAACCTTTTTATAACGGTTTAGCACTCATTCGTATAGATAACCAAAATCTGTATCTTACTAACAAGGGAACTATATTGAGGTAGAAAACTGCTCAATCAAAAGCCTACCTTGATTTACAGCATTTATCAAACCGTTCACAAAGTATTTGTAACTTTCGGCAATATTTAATTTTTTCGCTGTTTGTTTGACCGGCCATCTATTTTGAGTCATTTTGTGCTAAAAAAACAGATTATCTGGATAGTACCTTTCTTGTCTGTGTTGTGTTTAGATCAATTATCTAAGGCATTGGCAAGAAGTTATCTAACTGAATATGATTCTGTTAATGTTATTGGGGAGTATTTTGTGCTAATATTAGCCCAAAATACAGGGGCATTTTTGAGTTTAGGTTCAGGGCTTCCAGAGCCTTATCACACTCTTTTTATGTTAGGGATTCCCGTTGTGTTGTTATTTTTAGGGTTGGTTTACTTGCTCAAAAATCCTGAATTACCAAACCTATTGCAAGTTGCAATCGCATTGATTTTAAGTGGCGGTATTGGAAACATCATTGACCGGTTCTTAGTTGGCAGCGTAACCGACTTTTTCTTCATTGATTTAGGAGGCTGGGCAAAAACTGGAATTTTTAACATTGCAGATATGGCAATTATGGCTGGATTAGGTATTTATATTTTTCAAAACTTTCGCACTAAAAAAGAAAATCATCCCGTAGCGGCAGATAAAAATAATTAATTTATGAAAATTCCGGTATCTTGCATCAATATGTTTTCGATAACACGTCTTTGCTGTGTGTGGCTGCTAATGAACGCCTTTTTCCTTACTTCTTGTGAAATAACTAAGAATCAGGATAATAACACTACCTTAAATTTAATTCCAGAAGATGATTTGAACGATTTGAAACATATTTTTGCAAACATTCCCTCACCGGTTGAAGTCAATGAAGTGCTGGCTCAGACGGGAAGCCCTTTTACCCCAAGTTTATTGAACCCAACTACAAACGCAAAAAAATATGTTACAAGTTCTGTAGTCGCCCTGAATCTGGGCGTTTATTTAGGAGACCTTTCTTACTGCAATGCGCACCACAAAAACCAAGAAGTTCTGGAATATTTTCAGGCCACAAACCGGCTATGTGAAGAACTATCCATAGAACAAGTTATTGATATTAAAACAATTAAACAACTTGACGAAAAGAAACAAGATAATACAGCGTTGTTGGAATTGGTTACTAAGATATATGAACAAACGCATACTATTTTGGAAAAAAACAACCGTACCGGTTTTGCCTTGCTTATCGTAACCGGTGCATGGTTAGAAGGAACTCATTTTAACTTGCGTTTATTACAGCAAAAAACAAGCCCGCAACTTATCAAGCTATTATACGGCCAATATCATTCATTTTTACATATTTACAATCTATTTGAGAAATATCCGGAAACTTTGCCCAAAACAGTAGCCACCAAAGAAACTTTAACAGAAATAAAAAACCGCTTAAAGCAACTTTTTGGGGAAGCAAATATTACATCAATAGATTCTTTAGCAACGATTAAGACTCCCGAAAAATTCAATGTAGAAAATTTAGGAGAGGTAGCAGCCAAAATACAAGCCCTTCGCAATCAGATTATTAGTGCATCTTGATGCTACAGCTAACAATCGAGCAAGCCCAAATTGAAGATATAACAACCATAGCCGCCTTCAATCGTGCAATGGCTTGGGAAACAGAACAGTACGAACTTTCCCCAGAAATCTTAACGCAAGGTGTATCTGCAATCTTTCAAGATAAGGAAAAAGGCTTTTACATAGTCGCTAAAGACAAAAGCCAAAATATTATAGCTTGTTTGCTCATTACATACGAATGGAGCGACTGGCGAGCAAGTACAATCTGGTGGATACAAAGTGTTTATGTAAAACCAGAATATCGAAGACAAGGCGTTTTTCGGGAAATGTATCATCACACAACACAATTAGCTAAAAAACAACACGTTTCACTAATTCGGCTATATGTAGTCCCGCACAATAACAAAGCAATAGCCACCTACCAAAAATTGGGTATGCAAATCCAAACCTATTGGGTCTGCGAAGCAATATTAACACCCCAAACTGAATCAGGTTGATTAAAAAAGCAACCAATAACTATATTTGAATGTTAAATTAGTTTTGAATTTTTTAGATAGTAGCTTAAATTATGTTCTTAAAGAAGTTTTTTCTATTAATTTTTACCCTTAGTTTTCTTCAAATTTTTGCTCAAAACGCTATTGAATGGAATAGTGCAAAGATTTTAAATGAAATCAAAAAGCTAAATACAGTTGGTTCTGTTTTATACATAGCTGCGCATCCTGATGATGAAAATACCCGGCTCATTTCTTACTTAGTTAATGAACGGCATCTTAGAACCGGTTATTTATCACTCACACGAGGGGATGGAGGGCAAAATCTTATCGGAAATGAGCAAGGAGAGGCGTTAGGCTTAATCAGAACCCAAGAACTATTGGCTGCCCGTAAAGTAGATGGAGCAGAGCAATTTTTTACCAGAGCTAATGACTTTGGCTTCTCCAAAAACCCTGAAGAAACGCTAAATTTATGGGACAAAGAAAAAGTACTATCTGATATTGTACTAACAATCAGGCGTTTTAGGCCGGATGTTATTATTTGCCGCTTTCCTACAACCGGCGAGGGCGGGCACGGGCACCATACCGCTTCAGCTATCTTGGCTATGGAAGCCTTTGAAGCGGCTGCTGACCCCCAAAAATTTCCAGAACAACTAACAGAAACTCAACCTTGGCAAACTAAACGGATTTTTTGGAACACTTTTAACTTTGGCGGGAATAACACCACATCACCAGAACAATTAAAAATTGACGTTGGCGGCTTTAACCCGCTTTTAGGGCTAAACTATGGCGAAATCGCCGCCAAAAGCCGCACAATGCACAAAAGCCAAGGATTTGGAACCGCTATGCAACGCGGCGAAAATATAGAATACTTCAAATTTTTAAAAGGAGATAAAGAACCTAAAACAGATATTCTGGAAGATATTAACACCACTTGGCTACGGTTACCCAACACAAATGAACTGCAAAAATGGATAGCTGATTTAGAACAAAAATATGATGCTAATCAGCCGGAAAAAAGTGTCAATCAACTCATTAAAATCTATACTGCTCTTCAAAAATTAGGTGAAAAAGATGCTGATGCAGCTTATTGGAAACAACAAAAATTAGCAGTTTGTAAGAATCTGATAACAGCTTGCGCCGGAATCTGGGCTGAAGCCATAGCAGCCGATTATAGCACCATAACAGGAGAAAATATCACTATAACAGCGCAAATAATCGTTCGCAATCCTTGTAAAGTTAAACTAAACAAAATTGAACTTTCAAACGGACACGCTATCACTATTGATGATTCTAAAAAAGAACTGAAAAACAATCAGTTATCAGAGTTTAAGGAAAACATTACTCTTAATGCCGAAGCCGATTATTCTGACCCGTATTGGTTAAAAAATCCGCATAATAACACTATGTATGCAGTAACCAACCAACAATTAATCGGTTTACCCATGAACCCAATTGCCGAAAAGGCTACCTTTTATCTTATGATTGAAAATGAAACCCTCCCTATTGAACGACCTTTTAGTTACAAATATACTGATCCCGTAAAAGGGGAAATTTACCGTCCCTTTGAAATATTGCCACCGGCTACCCTCAATTTATCCAACCACGTACTTGTATTTAGCAATAACCAAGCAAAAGAAATTTCCCTTACCATCAAGGCAAACGCTCCTAACCTAAGCGGAAAATTACAAATAACAGCTCCTAATGGATGGAATATAAATATTAATAATCCTGATTTTCAGCTAAAAAACAAAGGAGATGAGCAAGTTATTAAAGCTACCATAACGCCTACCGGCAAACATACAGACGGCAATTTATCCGCTTCACTTATAATTGGTGGCAAAACGTACTCCAAAAGTATCACACGTATTGAGTATGACCATATTCCGTATCAATTCTTTTTGGATGATGCTTCAGCCAAACTCATTTTTGTGGACTTAAAACGAAACGCACACAAGATAGGTTACATCCCAGGTGCCGGTGATAATGTAGCAACTTGCTTAACCCAAATCGGTTATGACGTTACAATCTTAACTGATGAATTATTAGCTAAGGAAGATTTAAGCGTTTATTCAAGCATTGTTGCAGGTGTAAGAGCTTACAACGTTAATAAGCGAATGCCTATTTACTATAATAAATTGATGAATTACGTAAAAAAAGGCGGAAATTTAATTGTTCAGTACAATACCAACAATCGTTTAGCTCCCTTAAAAGAAAACATCGGCCCTTATGCCTTTAAAATTTCCGCTAATCGCGTAACTGATGAAAATGCTACCGTAACATTTACCAACCCCAAACATACTGCTTTAAACCACCCAAACAAAATTAGTGAAAAAGACTTTGAGGGCTGGGTTCAAGAACGTGGAATTTACTTTGCAACTGATATAGATAAAAACTACGAAACTATCCTTAGCATGAATGACCCCAAAGAGGATAAACAAGAAGGTAGTTTGATTATCGGTAAATACGGAAAAGGTAATTTCGCCTATACCGGCTTGGTCTTTTTTCGGGAATTACCAGCCGGAGTCCCCGGAGCATATCGCCTGTTTGTAAATCTATTAGAATTACCTAAAAATAATTAAAAATGGACGAACCAACTAATAATAAGCATTCTAACTGGAATACTGCTTATGGAGGAGTGATTTTATTCCTAATCATTCAAATCGTCTTATTTTACTTATTTACGAAGCATTTTTCATGAGTGGTATAGATTGGATTGTACTGTTTGTGTCCTTACTTACAGTTATTAGCTACGGATTATACAAAAGTAAGACAGAAAAATCCTTAGATGGTTATTTTAAAAGCAGTAATTCTATGGGTTGGCTGTTGATTTTACTGTCTATTATGGGAACGCAAGCCAGTGCTGTAACTTTTCTTTCTGCGCCCGGGCAAGCATATACAGACGGACTACGGTTTGTGCAATACTATTTTGGGCTTCCCTTAGCAATGGTTGTTTTGTGTATTACTTTTATTCCGATATATCATAAACTACAGGTTTATACGGCCTATGAGTTTTTAGAACAGCGTTTTGATTTAAAAACACGCTCCTTAGCTTCGGTATTGTTTTTGGTTTCTCGGGCACTCTCTACCGGAATCAGCATCTATGCACCCTCCATAGTGTTATCTTCTATTTTTGGCTGGAATATTTATGTTACCAACTTAATCATGGGTGGTTTTTTAATTATTTATACCGTTACTGGCGGAGCTAAGGCCGTAGCTTACACTCAAATGCAGCAATTGGTAGTCGTTTTTATCGGTTTATTTATTGCGGGCTTTTTGGTCATAAATATGCTACCTGCCGGAATTAGCTTTACAGACGCACTGCATATCGCCGGCAAAATGGGAAAGCTAAATGTGATCGAACCCAAAATTGACATCACAAGTGAATCTTGGTGGAAAGATAAATACAACATTTGGAGCGGCTTGATAGGCGGCTTTTTCTTAGCACTCTCTTATTTCGGAACAGACCAATCCCAGGTTGGAAGATATTTAACAGCCAAAAACTTAAAAGAAAGCCGTATCGGATTGCTAATGAACGGTATCGTAAAAGTGCCTATGCAGCTTTTTATCCTATTGGTAGGTGCTTTAGTGTTTGTGTTTTACACCTTTTATCAAGCACCTGTTTTTTACAATCAAAAAGAAATAGATAAAATTTTACACTCCAATTACAGCAGTGAGTTTCAACAATTACAAGCCCAGCATGATTCACTCAATTTAATTCGGGCAGAAGACGCTAAATATATGAGCTTAGCTTTACAGCAAAATAACGAATCAGAGGTTCGTTTAAGACAAAATAAATTACTTCAAAACGAAACCCAATCAAAAGAAATACGAAAAAATGTTTTGAAGCTAATGAAAAGCAATGATCGAACAGCAGATACCAACGATACAAATTATATCTTTCTGTATTTTGTTATTCAAAATATCCCCAAAGGATTGGTTGGGCTGCTGATAGCGATGATATTTTTGGCCGCTTGGGGAAGCGTAGCAGCAGCATTAAACTCCTTAGCATCAACCAGTGTAGTTGATTTATACAAACGACTTTGGGTCAAAGAACAAACCGAGCAATATTATTACATTGTTTCAAAATGGTTTACCTTAGGCTGGGGTATTTTTTGCATTGCAGTTGCGATGTTTGCCAGCAGTTTAGGCAGTTTGATTGAAGCCGTAAACGTTCTGGGGTCTTTATTTTATGGCACTATTTTAGGGATTTTTTTAGTGGCTTTTTACTTCAAAAAAGTAGGCGGAAATGCCGTATTTTGGTCTGCTATCATTACAGAGCTAATCATCATCGGGATTTATATTTCAGATATAATTTCTTTTCTTTGGCTAAATGCCATAGGCTGTTTATTAGTCTTATTGATAGCCACTATTTTTCAAAAGATAAATAACCAACAGGAAATTGTGGTTCAGAAAGTATGATAAAAGTTCGCTTAGAATAAATCAGAAATCAACCAAGTTTTCTGAGCTACATCTTGGGTTTTACTTTTAGCCGCCATTGCACTCCTGTTCAATATAATTTATAATATTGCAACATGAAAAAGTTATTGTGGATAGTTTTTGGGGTGTTTAGCGGCAGCTTATTTGCCCAAAATGGAAAAGTAATAACACCAGAACTACTTTGGAAAATTCCCCGCATCTCAGAAGAACAGGTTTCGCCGGATAGCAAAAAGATAGTTTTTGGAGTTACAAACTATGACGTACCCCAAAATAAAGGAAACAAAAATCTGTTTATCTATGATTTAGAAAGTAAGCGACTTAGCCAAATAACGGACTGGCCGGGATCAGAGTTTAGCCCACGCTGGAGGCCGGACGGAAAACGTATCGGATTCCTTTCTAATAAAAGCGGCTCAATACAACTTTGGGAAATTAATATAGACGGCAGTATGCCCATTCAAGCATCTAATTGGAAACAAGCTATTTCCGGATTTTCCTATGCACCCACACAAGATAAAGTGCTTTTCATCGCAGATGTAACGTTAGATAAAACAGTAGCAGAACAATACCCTGACTTACCACTGACAGAGGCGCGGCTCATAGACGACCTTATGTACCGCCACTGGGATAACTGGCATGATTATGCTTATAGCCACATCTTTCTTGCTAATTATCAGGCAGGTAGAGCAGATACCCTTGCCTTAGATATTATGGAAAACCAGCACTTTGACTCCCCGCTTTCACCACAAGGAGGTATGGAACAAATCGCTTGGCGGCCAGACGGAAAAGCAGTCGCTTATTGTAGCAAAAAACTATCCGGTGTACTCGAAGCAACATCCACAAATGCAGATGTTTATCTATATGATTTAACGACCAAACAAACCATTAACCTAAGTGAAGGCAGAAATGGCTATGACTTAAACCCTGTTTTCGCCCCAAACGGAAAATCTATCATCTGGGAAAGCCAGCCTACTGACGGCTGTGAATCAGAAAAAAATACCTTAATTTGGTATAATTTCTCTGAAAAAGTAGGGAAACCCATCACCGAAAACTTTCCGGAAAGTGCCTCAGATGTAGTCTTTAACCCAAATAATGATAAAATCTACTTTTTATCAGGCTTGAAAGCTACTATTCAAATGTATGAATTGACTTTGACAACAGGAAATATCCGAAAAATCACCAATGGCCGCCAAAATTACAATTCTCTCCATTATTCACAATTCGGGCTAATTGCCCAAAAGACAACCATGTCCCAACCCACAGAATTAATGCTGATAGATACCGATAAGGGGCAAGAAACACGTTTAACATTCATTACCGAAGATGTGTGGGGCAGCGTTCCGAAAGGGGAAGTCAGAGAACGGTGGGTAACAACCACAGACGGAAAGCAAATGTTAGTTTGGGTTATTTACCCCCCAAAATTTGATTCCACCAAAAAATATCCGGCAATATTATACTGCCAAGGAGGACCGCAAAGTACTGTAAATCAGTTTTTTTCATACCGTTGGAATTTTCAACTGCTTGCTTCGCAAGGATACATTATAGTTGCCCCCAACCGGCGAGGCTTACCCTCTTTTGGCAAAGAATGGAATGATGCTATCAGTGGCGACTGGGGAGGCCAGCCAATGCAAGATTATCTATCCGCCATTGATAATATTTGTACAGAAAAATATATTGATAAAAGCCGCTTAGGAGCCGTAGGCGCAAGTTACGGCGGATACTCCGTTTACTACCTTGCCGGAATCCATAATAAGCGCTTCAAAGTATTTATATCTCATTGTGGCCTCTTCAATATGGAAAGTTGGTATGGCTCAACGGAAGAACTTTTCTTTGCTAATTGGGACTTAAAAGGGAGCTACTGGACAGCCAAAGCCAGTAAATCTTACACCGATTTTTCCCCACATAAATTTGTTCAGAACTGGGATACTCCCATTCTGGTCATACACGGAGAAAAAGATTTTAGAGTACCTATAAATCAAGGAATTGAAGCATTTCAGGCCGCAAAACTGCGCGGTATTCCTACACAGTTTTTATACTTTCCAGATGAAGGCCACTGGGTAATGAAACCTCAAAACAGCATCCTCTGGAGCAGAGTATTTATAGATTGGCTGAATAAATGGTTAAAATAACTCGTAATATCCTCATTTTCTGAAAGATACATATTTTCAGAAAAACATTTTCAACTAAGTTATTTTCCTCACTGGGTTGTTTGTAAAAGTAGAATAATACAAGCTGATTTATTTAGTGCCAAAAATCCGTGTAATTTTGCAGCATGACCTTAGCGGATTTAGCGCAACTACGCAATGAAATTACCTCCTTTGCTTTCCATTCTACAACTGATTTAGAGCTATTTAAGCAGTTATTTATTGGAAAAAAAGGGCGCATTACAGCTTTGTTTGACTTATTAAAAACTTTTTCTCCGGAAGAAAAAGCCCGATACGGTAAACTTTTTAATGAAATAAAAGTTTTTGCTAATAACCAATATGAGCAAGCTCAAGCCAAAATCTTGGTTCAATCTAAGCAGGAAAACGGGGAAGATTTAACCTTACCCGGCAATGCTTTTTGGGTAGGGAGCCGGCATCCGCTTTCGTTAGTAGAGCAAAAGATTGCAGAGATTTTTCAGCAAATAGGCTTTGTAGTAGCTGACGGTCCTGAAATAGAAGACGATAGGCATAATTTTTCGGCTTTAAACTTTGAAGAGAATCATCCTGCACGGGATATGCAGGATACTTTTTTTATTCGTAAAGATCCGGATTGGCTGCTGCGTACCCACACTTCAAATGTTCAAATTCGGGTCTTAGAAAGCCAAAAACCTCCTATACGGGTGTTAGCTCCCGGTCGAGTCTATCGAAACGAAGCCATTTCTGCCCGATCACATTGCTTTTTTCACCAAATCGAAGGCTTTTGCGTAGATAAAGACATCACTTTCGCAGACTTAAAACAAACACTTCACTATTTTGTTCAAACCCTTTTTGGTCAATCTGTTCAAATCCGGCTACGTCCTTCCTATTTTCCATTTACGGAAATCAGTGCCGAGATGGATATTTCCTGCTTGATTTGCCAAACCAATGGCTGCCCGGTTTGCAAACATACTGGTTGGGTTGAAATCTTGGGTTGCGGAATGATAGACCCAAATGTATTGCAAAATTGCGGCCTTGACCCAAATGAATACAGCGGCTTCGCATTTGGAATGGGAGTAGAAAGAATCGCACAACTATTATTTCAGGTTCCAGATATTCGGTTGTATTCCCAAAACGACATTCGTTTTTTGCAGCAATTTACCGGTAAAATCAACCTTTAACTATCTAATTAGCAAGGCTTTCTAAAATATTTTGGGCTAATTTTTCCCCTACGACTTTGCTCAGTTCATCTAAGGTTAGTTCTTTGATTCTTTTTACGGACTTAAATTCGTGCAGTAGTTTTTGAGCTGTTTTGGCTCCGATTCCGGGTATTTCGGTCAATGCTGTTGTGAGCGTTTCGCGGCTACGTTTATCACGATGAAATGTTATCCCAAATCTATGTGCTTCATCACGAATACGTTGCAGTAAGCGTAAGGTGGGGCTTTTTATATCTAAATGCAGCGGTACTGGGTCTCCGGGGTAATACAGCTCCTCTAACCGTTTGGCAATGCCAATAGCCGGAATTTTATGGTGTAAGTTTAGTTCTTGCAGTGCTTCTAAGGCATGAGAAAGTTGCCCTTTACCGCCGTCAATTAGGATTAAGTCAGGAAGTTCTTTATTATCAGCTAATTGTCTTTTGTAACGTCTTAAAACGACTTCGCGCATAGTGGCAAAATCATCAGGTCCGGAAACTGTTTTAACATTGAAGTGCCGATATTCTTTTTTGGCGGGTTTAGCATCTATAAACACAACGCAGGCAGAAACGGCATATTCACCTTGTATGTTTGAGTTATCAAAACATTCTATTCGCAGGGGAATTTTATCTAAACGTAAATCTTGCTGAGCTCTTTGTAGTAGTTCTTCGCCGGATTTTCGGGCTTTTTTTTGCGCTATTCGGTTAAGTTTTTCGTCTAACAGGGTTTGGGCATTTTTTTGAGAAAGGAGCAACACCTGATACTTTTCCCCGCGCTGTGGCTGCGTTATTTTGGTAATACTTTGGAAATCAAATGTATTTGAATTTATATTGGTAATTATTTCGGGATAAAATGATTCGTCTTCGGCGATTAGATGTGAGATTACGGCTTCAAAGATTTCCGGCGAAGTTTCATTTTCCTGAATTTTTATATCAAAAGCATGGGTGCGCATGATTGCCCCCCCTTGAATCTTAAAATGATGCGCAACAGCCAGATGATCTTGCTGAACGATTGATATAACCTCCACATTTCCAATATTTTCAGATACAATTGTGTTTTTTCGTTTGTATTCTTGTAAAGAATCCAATTGCTGTTTTAGCTGCTGGGCATATTCAAAGTTGAGGTTTTGGGCAGCTAATTTCATTTCTTGGGTAAGTTCCTGAAGCAAAGAACTATAGTTGCCTTTTAATATTTGCGTAATTTGATAGATATTTCGGTTGTAGTCTTCTTCACTTTGCTTCCCTACACAAGGAGCTAAGCAGTTACCTACATGATATTCTAAGCAAATTCTGAATTTTTGTTTTTGGATATTCTGTGGGGTTAGCAGATGGCTGCAAGTGCGTAGTTTATAGTGTTTTCTGATATAATTAAGCAACGTAACAAGGGCTGTTCCGCTGGGATAAGGCCCAAAATAGGTAGAGCCATCCGAAATTTTTTGTCTGGTAGAAAAAACGCGGGGAAAAGGCTCTTTTTGGATACAGATATAGGGATAGGTTTTTCCGTCTTTCAGCAAAATATTATACTTAGGCTGGTGCGTTTTAATCAGATTATTTTCCAATAAAAAGGCTTCAGCATCAGAATTTGTAATTGTATAAGTGATATTAAGGATTTTTTGAACCAATTGTTGGGTTTTAAAATCATGGGAATTATCTTTATTAAAATAGCTATTTACCCGTTTTTTTAGGTTTTTGGCTTTCCCTACATAGATTATTTTTTGGGCATCCCAAAACTGATACACGCCGGGATGTTCCGGTAGATTTTTTCTAATATGCTGTAAATCAAGGATTTCATTATTTTTGGGAAGTATCATAACTTATTTAGGTTGATTTTCAGCAATCATATTTAAGTAAATGGCGTTTTTTTTGAAATCATTATGGGAAAATCATATAACTATATTCATTTTTAGTATAAAATATAATTTCATGAAAATCAACGGATTAATGGTTCTTAAATAAACTGAGATTCAGTAAATTGAGGAGATTTACAACTCATTCTTTCTACCACACGAATACAGTCAAGAGTTCAAAGTTACTGAATTTTGTCCGGTTTTAGGGTAGAATTTGATTGTAATTCAGAAAACATCATAATCGGAGGTTATATTTATCTTATTTTAAAATCTTTTTTCCACTTGAATTTCGGAATAATTGAAATTCTTTCCAGTTTTCTAATTGCCATTGTATTAATTCTAATATACTAATTGACAATAATTTAGAAAAATGTTGGTATAAACTTTCTATTGAATCCTGACGACTATCTGTTTCCAAAAATAATTGTTCTGGGGGAATTTTATGCCACAGTTTAGCGGCATTAGAGGTAAGGTTTAAGGCTGAAAAACCAATAGAAATTCCGCAAGAAAATCGCAATAATTCTGCCAAAACTTTCTCATTCTGATTAAAGCCATGAATGATAAAGCGAACTTTTGGGTGATATTCTTTCAGTATTTTAAAAAGTTCTCCCCAAGCTTTAACGCAGTGAACGATAACTGTTTTATTATGATACTGAGCAAGTTCTATCTGTTGTAAAAATAATTTCATTTGGTTAGAAATCGGTTCGGCTCCTCTCCTATCCAAGCCGGACTCTCCCAAAGCAGTGCTTTGTATCAATAGCGATTCAAACTTATCAATATCAAAATCAGCACCTTTCCAAAAATAAGGATGTATCCCAACCGAAAAATGACCTTCAACATCTATTATCTGTCCAAACTCTTGATTTAAAATACCTATTTCCGATTCAACTCGGTGGTGAGAATGAACGTTTAGAAACATTATTTTATGTTTTATGTTTCAGATAGGAAAAGACTTCTTCCAGTTGGGTATAAAATTCTTCCCCAAATTTACGGATGATAGCATCTTTAACGTATTGAAACACAATTATTTTCTCTTTATTTTCAGGGCTGCAAGCACTCTGGCATATATCCCATTTATGGTATTTCATACTAACAAATTGCCCTTGTTCCAAACGAATGGGATATAGGTGGCATGAAATCGGCTTTCTAAAAGGTATTTTACCGGCAAAATAAGCCCGTTCAAAGCTACAGTAGGCAATACCTCCTTCAAAGAAAGCATAGGCACAGGCTTGGCCTTTCACCAAAGGTGTACCTAAATCCCCGTCTGAGTCATATACAGCAACATCTTGGTCTAAAATAGCCAAACGGGATTCTTCACTTAAATAGTCCCAAATTATTGATAACCATTGCTTTATTTCAGCAATTTCGGATTGCTCTACCGGAGCGCCGGAATCACCGGCTACACAGCAAGCTCCTTTACATTGCTCCAAACGGCACGCAAATTCTACCCTAAAAATCGCTTCATGAATCAGTACATTATCTATTAAAACCATAGAATTCAAAAGACAAAACAAACATAGGCTATTTTGGGAATAAATGATTTATTTGTTTTATTTTTTACGAACTTTGCGATTTAAATTAAAATAGTGCTTTCTGTGCAAAGCTCAGTAGTTAAACATAATTTTAGAACTCGTAAGAAGCTGGATTTCAGTGAAATAGAAAAAGAAATACTGGAATTTTGGCATTCTAATGATATTTTTGCGAAAAGTATTGATTATCGCAAAGGTTGCCCTTCATTTACTTTTTTTGAGGGTCCGCCTTCGGCAAACGGCTATCCGGGAATCCACCACGTGATGGCCAGAACTATCAAAGACATTTTTTGCCGCTATCAAACACTCAAAGGCAAACAAGTGCTTCGCAAAGCCGGTTGGGATACACATGGCCTCCCCGTTGAATTACAGGTCGAAAAAAGATTGGGAATCACCAAAGCAGACATCGGAACAAAAATATCCATTGCAGAATACAACCAAGCCTGTAAAGAAGATGTTTTCCGCTTTACCGACATCTGGAACGAACTTACCACCCGAATGGGCTATTGGGTGGACTTAGAAAACCCCTACATCACCTGTCATAACGCTTATATTGAATCCGTTTGGCATCTATTAAAACGATTATTTGATAAAAACCTTCTCTATAAAGGATATACCATTCAGCCGTATTCACCCGCAGCAGGTACAGGGCTCAGTTCACATGAATTAAACCTACCCGGCTGCTACAAACTCATAAAAGACACCTCTTGCGTTGCCCAGTTTAAACGCAAAAATACTGAAAATGAGTACTTTTTAGCATGGACAACCACCCCCTGGACCTTAGCGGCCAACGCAGCCTTAGCCGTTGGAAAAAACATCCAATATGCTCGCATACAAACCTTTAATCCTTATACCTATCAGCCGATTATTATAATCCTTGCTCAAGATTTAGTAAAAAACTTCTTAGGCGCAGATGAACAGGTACATCGAGAAAATTTTCCTGATAATATTTCCGACAACACCAAAAAACTTCCTTGGTGTTTACTAAATACCGTTTTAGGTTCAGAACTACTGAATAGCGAATACGAACAGCTATTGCCGTATATTTCTCCTTCAAAGCCGGCATTTCGCGTGATTCACGGGGATTTTGTCTCTACCGAAGACGGAACCGGTATCGTTCACATCGCACCAACTTTTGGCTCTGACGACTTTCGGGTGGCTCAACAAAACAATATTCCGGCAATTACTGTCTTTAAAAACGGCGCTGAAGAACCTATTGTAGATAAAGAAGGCAAATACATTCCGGAAATGGGCGAATTTGCAGGTCGCTACGTAAAAAACTATACAAATAACGCTGATTATCAATCACTTGACGTAGATATTTGCATAAAGCTAAAGTATGAAAACAAAGCATTTCGGGTAGAAAAATACGAACACAACTATCCGCATTGCTGGCGGACAGACAAACCTGTTTTGTATTATCCATTAGATAGCTGGTTTGTGCGTACGACTGCATATAAAGACCGTATGGTTGAGCTAAACAAAACGATTCAATGGAAGCCGGAAAGCACCGGAAGTGGCCGTTTTGGTAATTGGCTTGAACACTTAGTAGATTGGAACTTATCACGCTCCCGCTATTGGGGAATACCATTACCCGTCTGGACAAATGAAGCCCAAGGCGATAGCTCCCTAACTTGGTGTGCCGGCAGTATCGAAGACCTGCGTAAATATGGTTTTCGTTTTTCCCGAATTGAAACCTTTAAGCAACAAATTCATAATCTTCGGGAAAAAATACAGCAATCTCCCGATGCCTTTGCCCAAGAAATAGCTTGCGGCAATATCATACCATTTCAGGAAGATTTGATTACCAGTGATTTACACAGACCCTATATGGATGAAGTCTTTGTATGGTATCAAGAACAAATATTAGTCCGTGAACCTGATTTGATAGACGTTTGGTTTGATTCAGGGGCGATGCCTTTTGCCCAGTGGCATTATCCTTTTGAAAATCAAGAGTCTTTTACCAAAAATTTCCCGGCTGACTTTATCGCCGAAGGCGTAGATCAAACCCGTGGCTGGTTTTATACCTTACACGCAATTGCTGTACTTTTGGAAGATTCTGTTGCCTTCAAAAACGTTATTGCAAACGGCCTTGTTTTGGATAAAAACGGGAATAAAATGTCCAAACGAATTGGTAATGTGATAGATCCATTTGAAACTATCGCTACCTATGGAGCTGATCCTGTGCGTTGGTATATGGTCGAAAATGCCCCACCGTGGGAAAACTTAAAATTTGACCTTGCCGGTGTAGCAGAAGTACAGCGAAAATTCTTTGATACGCTATACAATACCTATTCTTTTTTAGCACTCTATGCTAACATTGATTCTTTTCAGTATGATAAATATCCCGTAATTCCAGTATCTGAACGCACTGAAATTGACCAATGGATTTTATCTATGCTCAATAGTTTGATACAGCGGGTAGATACCGCCTATTCTGAATACGAGCCAACCATAGCTGCCCGAAATATTCAAGCGTTTGTGATAGACCAGCTCTCAAATTGGTATGTACGGCTTTCCCGCAGACGTTTTTGGAAGGGAGATATAAGCCAAGATAAACTGGCTGCCTATCAAACTTTATTTGAATGCCTAACAACAGTAGCTAAACTGATAACACCAATCGCACCTTTTTGGGGAGAATATTTGTATAACTGCCTCAATCAAAGCCTCCAAATAACAGGAAATATCTCTGTGAACCTGACAGACTTTCCTAAATCAAGGCCGGAAATAATTCAAACTGAATTAGAATTTGAAATGACGTTAGCCCAAGAGGCTTGTTCATTAGCCCGAAGTATCCGTAAAAAAGTGGATATTAAAGTGCGCCAGCCTCTCCAACAAATGTTTATTCCGGTAGCGAATGACTCAATGAAGCAAGCCCTTATCCGAATACAGGAATTAATTTGCTCCGAAGTAAATGTAAAAGAACTAATACTCTCATCCAGTTCTGATTCTATTCTGATAAAGCGGGCGAAAGCCAATTTTAAGGTATTAGGGCCTTTGTTGGGCAAACGTATGGCTCTTGTGGCATCTTCGGTAGAGGTATTACCCAACGAAGCTATTGAGAAATTAACCCAAACCGGCGAACTTCCTATTGAGCTATCAGACGGAACTTCTTTTTTACTAACCCTCGACCAAGTAATCATTCGTACAGAAGACGTTCCCGGCTGGAGCGTTGCGACCTCTGCTAACTTAACCGTAGGTCTTGACATCAACCTGACTGAATCCTTAATTGCCGAAGGATTTGCCAGAGAACTCATCAATAGGATTCAAAATACCCGCAAAGAACTCGGCTTTGAAGTTACGGATACCATCGAAGTAGCCTTATCCGAAAATATTGCGTGGAATACAGCCTTACAACAACATCAGGAAACTATTTGTAAGGAAACATTGTCTCGTAAATTTACTTTATTACCGAATATAGAAAACGGAATCACAATAGAACTTTTTGGCCACACCGGATTATTGGTCATTTCACGATAAAAATGATATTATGACAGAAAAAACACATTACAACCGCGAAGAATTAGAAGAGTTTCGGGAAATCATCAACCGCAAACTAACAGAAGCACGCGAGGAATATACAAGCCTCCAAGACAGCCTTAAAAGTGCTCTCGAAAATGCCGCAGACGGCTTTAACCGTACCGAATTTGGTAACGACACCAGTGATAAAGAACAAACCGAAGTCTTTATCTCCCGAACCCTAAAATTTATTGATGCCCTTGAACGCGCCCTCATCCGAATTGATAACGGAACATACGGCAGATGTAAAGTAACCGGTAAACTAATCCCCAAAGAAAGACTGAAAGTTGTGCCCCATACAGAAACATCTATGGAAGCCAAACTCACCCAAAAACCGAACCTTCCCCCCACAGAAGACTATTCGGATTTTATCAAATAACCTATTTTGAAGTCGTTACGCTTTTTTGTCATAGCTTCTATTGTTGTTTTAATTGACCAAATTGTAAAGGTTATCGTAAAACTCAATATGAGTTTAGGGCAGGAAATCACCGTATTGGGAGATTGGTTTAAAATACATTTTATTGAAAATAAGGGAGCTGCATTTGGAATCACCTTGAGCAGCTTATTTCAGTGGGTGTTATCGTGGGGTAATAACCAGACATCTACTCATTCAGAAGAAGCAGACAAGTTGGTTCTGGCTGTTTTTTCTATATTAGCAATATTTGGGATAGCTTGGTGGATGATCTTAGCTGCGAAAAATACCCCTCAGTTGGCTACCGTAATCGCGTTAATATTAGGTGGCGCAACCGGAAATTTGATTGACCGCATCTTTTATGGGCGTTGGTTTGAAAGAATCAATGACTATGAAGGCGGGCTTTTCAACGGAAATGTAGTAGATATGCTGTATTTTGATGTTTGGAGCGGTATTATGCCAGATTGGATACCTTTCATCGGCGGACGATTTTACGCACTTTTACCGGTATTTAACCTCGCTGACCTCGCTATCACGTCCGCTATCCTTATCATCTTTATTTTTTACCCAAAACTGATTCAGCCTACAACCGAAATTGGTGCTGATAATCCTATTCAAACAAATAATAATCAAATATCTACATAAAAAACCCATGAAACTTAAATCCATTATTGGGCTTCTTATATTGGCTGGTTTTATTACCTTATTAATAATTAATTTTGCAGGCAGCACCAGCATTTACACCACTTTTGCCGATGCAAAACAGCGTGGATCGGATGTACATATCGTAGCCTCTTGGGTACGTAGAGATGAAGCTAAATATGATCCGGCGCAAGATATTTTTCAATTTTATTTACAGGACTCTACTAATAATACACAATTAGTTATCTATCGAGATCCAAAGCCGGCCAACTTTGAGCAGGCAGATAAGGTGGTAATCATCGGAAAATATCAAGGAGATGTTTTCGAGGCAGAAAAAATCCTGATGAAATGCCCCTCTAAGTATAATCACCAAGAACTATAACCGTATCATTACCCAAAACTTAGTAGCTTGCGCAAGCAATACCTTTATGTTTCAAGAAATTATTGAATTGTTAAATGGGTTTAAGCATCTTATTGACCCTGAGTTTATTATCTCTTATGGTGGATTAAGCCTGCTGGCAATAGTCGTTTTTGCCGAAACCGGTTTAATGATTGGTTTTTTTCTGCCGGGAGATTCTCTATTATTTACCGCCGGATTATTATGCGCTACCGGAATTTTTCAAACCAATATTTTAATATTAACGTCAGTGCTGGTAGTAGCCGCAATAGCCGGAGACCAAACAGGATACATTATTGGCAGAAAAGCCGGAGAAACCCTGTTCAAACGAGATGAATCATGGTTTTTTAAGCCTAAATATGTAGAAAAAACCAAAGACTTTTACAACAGACACGGCGGAAAAACAATCGTTATGGGACGTTTTGTGCCAATAGTCAGGACTTTTGCACCAATGGTTGCCGGTGTCGCCAAATTAGAATATTCAAAATTTGTCTTTTTTAATATCTCCGGCGGAATCCTGTGGGTTCTTTCTATGACTTTATCCGGTTATTTTTTAGGACGGACAATCCCCGGAATTAAGGAATATTTGGAAGTAATCGTTATCGGTATCATTATCGTTTCAGTAATTCCCATAATCGTTACTTGGCTTAAAGAACGAAAGTTAAGTAAAAATCTAAAATAACAAACCTGCTTTTTCAAAAACTATTTAGCTTTTAGTTTAATAAGATAGTTTGTATTTATTTCGACAATTTTAATCGAGAAATGGCTTTATTCGCGGATATATCACGAAATTTGCGCTGCCATTGTATCGAATAATGAATGATATTGGTTATAATTTTCGGGATCAATTTATCCGCCATTACGGAGCTATCGGGCAGATAATTGCCATTAGTGCCGGACTATTTTTGCTATTGGCTGTTATACATCTATTCTTTTTTTTAGTAAACCAAAGTTCTGTCTTTACGGCTTTTTATCAAACAATTCCTTTATCAACGCGGGTTAGCAGTTGGTTAAACTCCCCTTGGTCTTGGGTAACGTGGTTATTTTTATTTCGTTATCCGGATTTTATCGGCACATTATTTAGCTTGGTGTGGTTCTATTGGATTGGTGGAATTTTTAAAGATTTCACAAAATCTGTGGTCATTTGGAGTGTTTATTTACAGGGGGCATTTTTTGGGGCTTTATTTGCTATTTTGTGTTATGCTATTTTTCCTGTTTTTATAGGTATGGAGGGATATATCTTTGGAGCGTCTGCCGGGCTGAATGCAATTGTAGCCGCATCAGCAACATTGGTTCCTGATTATGGCATAACGCTCTTTTTGTTAGGGAGAGTACGCCTTCGTTGGATTGGGTTGGCTATCGTTACGTTTAATATTTTTATGATTGCAAGTTCTGGGAATCCGGCCAGTGCGTTAGCTCAAGTAGGTGCTGCTCTTTACGGTTTCTTAGCCATTCGCGCTTTAAAGCAAGGTTTTGAATGGCATCAGCCTATCCAATGGATAGTTTCATTATTTCAACCCAAACCGCACAATAACCGAACTACTAAAACATCATCTTCAGCAAAAACAAATTTAAGTCGTAAATCTACTATGCCCAATCAAGCAGAGATAGACCGCATTTTAGATAAAATTGCCTCTGTGGGTTATGAAAATTTAACTACCGATGAAAAACAAACCCTCTTCAACGCCAGCCGAAGAGACTAACTGGACTAGCCGGCTACTTAACCGTACTTTTTTTTACCTAAATATAGTTATGCTGCCGCCGGCTTTGTTGGTAGCCATAGCTCCTTATATCATGCCGGATACGTGGTGGATACCTACTTTGTTTAGCCTACACGCACCGTACTGGCTCTTGATACCGGCTTTTTGGACCCTCGTCTGGCTGATGTTCTCCCTAAAAAAAGCACTATTTAACTTCGCTTTTTTAATTATTAATTATCCGGCTTTTACCCATACAATTCAATTTAATGGGGCAATGGATTTAACAGAACGAGACTTTAAGGTAATGAGCTATAACATCAAGGTATTTGATAATCGTGTATCTAATATAGATACTTGTATCAAAGTGATAAAACCTCAGCAGCCGGATATTCTTTGTGTGCAGGAATTTTGGAATCCCAAACTAAAGTCCAAAGCAACTAAATCTAAGGAAGATACCACAAATACCGAAATAAGTTATTCTGATGTTAAAAGCCGATTTAAAAAAGAGTTGAACTTACCGTATGCTGTTTTTTTCCCTTCAAAAGTATTTGGTTCATTTGGATTAGCTATTTTTTCACGTTTTCCAATTGTTAAAGGAAAGCAATTAGTTTATTCTGAGATAAATACAACAAACGGCTTAATCTTTGCCGATATTCGTCTGTTTGGGGATACAATTCGCGTTTACAATGCTCATTTAGAATCCTATAATTTTCACGAACAGCATATAGATTTTTGGTCAGAAAATAGCAATAAACCGTATAGTTTTCGCAGTTTTTGGACTGTAGTAAAAGTGATGTTAGAGGCTTGGCGCAAGCAGCATAGCCAAATAGAAGCGTATGAAAAAGACAGGCAGCAGTGCCATTATCCTGTTATGGTTTGCGGGGACTTAAATGCAACACCCTATCATCCACATTACCGTGCCGTACGTTCAGACCTGCAAGATGCCTTTGAGGAACGAGGATTCGGGCTTGGAAAAACTTACGGAAATAGCTTAATTAACAAGCACCGAATTGACTACATCTTGGCATCCAACAAACTTATCATCGCTGACTTTAAAACGCCATCTATTCAATATTCAGACCACCTACCAGCCATTGCCACAGTTAGACTAAAAAAATAACTAACAACAATACACTCAGCGTAGATACGGATAATCAACTAAGTCGTCTTCCGGCATAAATAACAAGTCATAATAACAAACGCCCTCACATCCTTTGATTCTTTGTACCAAACGCTCAATTTCGCTTAACTCATTCATCTTAACTGTGGTTAGATAATTACCGAAATTATCAAAGAATGAAACTAATTTATAATGTTTTTCTCTAAAAATCTCTATTATCTCCATAACCGGAAATTGTTGAATACCCAAAAAATACGGGTCAAATTCTAAAAATATATATGGTTTTTGGTCTTGTATCCATTGAGTTGCACCGCGTAAGATATAGCCATCAAAGCCGTCTGTATCTATTTTTACTAACTTAGAATTCAGAAATTCCGGATATTGCTGCAAAACGGTCGTTAGCATTTTTACAGAAGACTTTTTTTCTGAAGCATTTTTCACCTGTGCAGTTCCTTTTTTAATTACCAATTCTGAATGAAGTGCTGTATTTTCTGCCCCCAATAACTGAATAACTGGCTTTACTCCGGTAAAGATTTGGGTATTTTGCTGCAAAAGTTCAAAAAAATGGGGATTCCCCTCAATACACAGTATGGCGTTTTTCAACTGAGTCCGTAATAATGCTGCGGTATCCCCAACATTAGCTCCTATATCAATAATCGGAGTATCCGGATATTTTTGATTTACCCACAATGCTATTTTCAGTAAATTAAATGAATAATTCGGATACTTTTTTAGGTTTTTAGGTAAGTCATGCGAAAATGGTACTTGAAAGGGGAAGCCGTATAAGTTTGTTTTTACGATTGGGTTTGATATTTTAAGGAGTATTTTCTGAAGGATTTGAAAAAAGCGCCTCCAGATTTTTTGATAAAACTTCTTGTGGGGTGTTTCTGCTATCTGGTTGAAAATATATTGATAAACTTTTAGCATCGGTGAAAGACGGCTACTACGGGAATAAGTGTATTTTGCTCAATAACTTAGAAAGCGATGCCAATCATAGTAACGTCATCAGTTTGTTCTTCTTCGGCTTTCCAGTCTTTCCAAACGATGTTAAACAAGGCACGTTGGACGTGCATAGATTCATGGTGGTTTTCAACGATGAGGTCTTTTAGCCTTCTGGTAGAGAACTTTTTTATGTCAGGGCCTCCAAATTGGTCTGTCATTCCGTCAGAAAACATATAGATAATATCTCCTTGCGATACCTCAAAGAAATGGTTAGTAAAAACCCGTTCTTCTTCCATTTGTTCACCGCCTATTGAAAATTTATCTCCTTTTATCTCTACAAGTTCGTTTTCATGCCACCAAAGTAGGGGGCGAAAAGCTCCGGCAAACTCTACATCTTCACCATAACGCTCAATAGCACAAAGGCATACATCCATCCCATCTCGGGATTTTGACTCCGTTGAATCCTGTTTTAAGGTAGATCTTACCTGTACGTGTAGTTCGTTTAAAATCTTAGCAGGAGTATGAATATTTTGCTGATTTACAATTTGATTTAGTAAATTGTAACCAATTAAGGACATAAAAGCTCCCGGAACTCCGTGCCCTGTGCAATCCACAACGGCCACAAAAACTTTATTGACAGTTGAAGTAAACCAATAAAAGTCTCCTGAAACAATATCTTTGGGTTTGAATAAAGTAAAATGGTTTTCCAGTGCTTTATCCATAGCGTTTTTATCCGGTAAAATAGTTTTCTGGATTCTTTTAGCATACCGGATAGATTCCATAATGTCTTTACTTTTTGCCTCGTTTTCCTCCTTTTGTTTCATTTGGTCGGTAACGTCATAGGCTACGCTCCAATACCGAATTGGGTTACCGCTTTCATCTAACACCGGAGCGATAAAAATATCTACCCAAAAAGTTTCAAAGTCTTTTGCGCGGTTTTTGAGTTCTCCCATCCAGACTCCGCCGCGGCTAATCCTTGACCAAAGGGACTGAAACACATTGCTTGGTATATGCCCAGATTTGATAATACGGATATTTTGGCCAATTAACTCTTCCTTAGTAAATTTAGTTTTTCGGCAAAACTCTTCATTTACATTGATTATTACACCGTCACAATCTGTTTCTGAGACAATTGGCAGTTGATGGTGCTTACGTAAATGCTCAAATAAAGAAGCTATAACCGGATGTAGTTCTTCTTTGGAGGCTAAATTCCCGTTGATTCTACCGATACGGTCTTCAAGCATTTCCTGAAACCGAGATGACCGGTCTATCAAGGCAAGTAATTCTTCGTAATTATACATTATGAACCCGCTATTTTCCGTATTAAAGCCAGCGCAAAAATACAGAGAGAATATAACATCGGCAAAAACTATTTTATACAAATTTACACGATATTTGTAGATTTCTGTGGATAATTCTTATTTTATCTAATAATTTTTCATATCTTAAATTTTATATGAACTCACTTCTAATAGTTGGGGCGGGCGGGCTTGCCAAACAGCTATTACCCCAAATCGTTCACCTAAAATACGACCGAACTGCTTGGTATGATTCTGGAAATGTGGACGTTAGATTAGAAAGCTACTTTCCCGTAATACCTAACGAAATTCAACTAAGAGAGTGGCTAAACACTAACGGGAATCTACAAAAATTCGATTTTTTGCTCGCAGTAGGAAACCCTAACTTACGAAAGTATTTCTTTAACTTATTGATAAAATTAACCGGAAACTGCATCGGATTGAATCATCATTGTACAGAAAAAATACCTTTTATCAAAATTTCTCCTTCGGCTAGTTTTTTATCAGAAGTTTATTTAGAAAGCTTTACGGAAATCGGTATCGGAACACTCATCAACGTACGTGCACAGATACATCACGATACCAAAATAGGAGATTTTTGTGAAATTGGGCCGGGAGCTGTCTTGCTTGGGAATGTAACTATCGGTGATGAATCATTTATTGGTGCACAAGCTACTATTTTGCCCGGAGTTACCTTAGGAAGTAATGTCATTGTGGGTGCAGGGGCAGTTGTAACCCAAAACTTCCCTGACGGTGCTAAAATTGCCGGAAATCCGGCTAAACCTATTCGCTAAAAAACGTACTTGACTTTTTAGAATATTTCAGAAAATTAAGAAAAATAGGCTTGACTTTTTCAAAAAATATGTACCTTTGCGCACTTTTTATTTAAACCAAAATGAAAAACATCCAATTATTCCTAACCGGAATCGCATTGTTTGCTACTGTATTAACAGGTTGCAAAAAAGATGATGAAGTAAAATTAGAAGACCCCACCATTACCCTTGACGGAGCCGGGGTCAGTGCAGACGTTACCAAAGCACCGGGAGAAGTTATCAATTTTAAAATCTTAGTAAACAAAGGAAAAGATGGTAAAAATATTGATAAATTCGTTTCTAAGTCAACTTCCTCACTTACCGGAACTCCTTATTCGAACACACATGACAAAATCAACAGTGCATCTTTTTCCTTAGATACCACCGTTACTTTACCTGCAGCAGAGCAAACGATAAGCTATGAATTTACCGCAACAGCTACTGATGGAAAAGTTGCTACCCGCAAAATCACCGTTACAGTAAAAGCTACCGCAGGCCCTACTGCTCCTAAACTATTCTCAGCCGTAACTTTTAGCAATGGTAGTGGATTCTTAGCTTCAAATACAGCATCAGCAACCGCAGGTACTGATTCTTCCATAGCCAAAGGAAATGCAAGTAGTGTTGATATAACCTATTTCTACTCAAGTAGCACTTCTTTCCATAGCTTTATATCTCCTTTAACTCGTAAAGGTTCTGCTTATCAGGGATCTGCAGCTTACCAAAGCTGGGGTGCTGTACAAACCATTTGGAAAACAACAACCTTAAGCACAACTGATTTTGACGCTGTTGATGACCAAACTGCCTTAGCTGGCCTTTACAACAATGGAACTTTATCCACCTATTCAGGAAACGGAGACGGTGAGCGTATTGGTGGAAGCGACTTTGCCGTAGGAAAAGTATTCGCTTTCAAAAATACTACTTCCGGTAAATACGGAATCGTAAAAATCACCAGTGCAACTACCGGTGGTGGCGCAACCGTAGCAATTAAAGTAGAAAATTAATTATTTGCTAACGTAAATCAAAAAGGTCGTCTGAATTAACAGACGACCTTTTTGATTTAGTAGGAAAAATAGTTCTCTTATTCACTACTTTTCCATCGGGGGCTAAATCCTTCCAACAACTTTTGAGCATTATCCCGCAGAGCCTGAACGGGATCACTTTCTGCAATTTGCTCTAATACTGGCTGAAACTCTCGCCAACCAACGTATCCGATGCCAATAATAGCAGCATTTCTGACCTGAATATCGGTTGATTTTAAGGCATCTAAAAACCGATTAAAATAATACTCATAAAAAGTATCCGGAGCAGTAATAGCCGCATAGTGCAATGCTTGAACCTTGCTTTCAATGCTTTCTGCTTTCTCCAAGAAAAAAACGATTTCATGTTCCAGATAAACAGGGATTACAGATTCAGCCTCTTGCAACACAGATTCATCTTGGTCTCCCCTAACTAAGAGATATGCAAGTTGTAAAAAATCATCTTCAATATAATGAATAGCAGTATCCTGAGCCGGATTTAGGTAGATAATTTCATACGGATTTGATTCCGTTTCAGGAAATAATGCAAAAAGTATCCATTGCTGTTGGTTCGCTTTCTCATTTAAAGATTTACGCGAAATGGTGTCTTTGACAACCCGCCTATATTTAATGTTCATTCGTTAATATCGTATTTCAGAGCCAAAAATACAACTTATCTTACTTATATTAGCAAATATTCCGTTTGCTGTTATACCTTTGTGGTGTGAATACGAGTAACCAAGCCCGTTTTAGCAACCGGTCCCGTTTTACAGATTGGCTTTTCCTATTTGTTCTATGCGGAATATCTTTTCTGTTAGGGCTCGGGCGAAACCAACTCTTTGATTGGGACGAAATCAATTTTGCGGAATCTGCACGCGAGATGTTGGTTTCCGGTAACTATTTTCAGGTTCAAATTGATTTTAAGCCTTTTTGGGAGAAACCCCCATTATTTTTCTGGCTACAAGCCGGCTGTATGCATCTTTTTGGAGTTAATGAAATGGCGGCAAGACTACCAAACGCTATTATCGGAATTATCGTGATTTTATCTTTATATAGATTTGGTTCTCAATTAGTTAATGTTCAATTTGGCCGTTTGGTTGCAGGCTTTTACGTTGCCAGTTTATTGCCACATCTGTATTTTAAAAGCGGAATTATAGACCCGGTTTTTAACTTCTTTATATTTTTAGGAATCATCAACTTAGTTCGTTTTGAGCAAGTTTTTAGTAAAAGAGAGGCATCTTCTAAATATATTCGTTGGACAGCTCCGTTGTATGCCGGCTTTTGGCTTGGATTGGCTACGCTAACCAAAGGTCCAGTAGCTCTACTCATAGTTGGCTTAACGTACTTTGGCTATGCCTGTTGGTTTTTTCAGGTTCGTTCTTTTTTGACAGGAGTCATACGAATGCTTATTTCCTACACTGTAGTTGTGGGAAGTTGGTTCGGTGTTGAAACATACGTCCACGGTACTTGGTTTGTAGAAAAATTTCTTCATTACCAAATTGAATTATTTACCCAACCGGTTGCCGGGCACGAGCAGCCTTTTTATTACCATTTTATAGTATTTTTGATTGGTTGTTTTCCCATGTCATTATTTGCTTTTCGCGGTATGTTTCCGGAGAGGCTTAATCTTGAAACCCGTATTTTAAAAACCATCATGTTTTTGTGGTTTTGGGTTGTGATGATTATTTTTTCTATCTCTCAAACCAAGATAGTTCATTATTCTTCAATGACTTATTACCCCGGTGCATTTTTGGCAGCTTTCTATGTAGCTAAATTAATGTATGAAAATAAGCATCCTGCATGGGAAGTTTTTTTGGGCTACATTGTTCTGATCTTGGGCGTTAGTGCAGCATTAATAACCGTTCCGTATTTAGGGATGCACCCTGAACTTATCCTTTCTCGTATTCATGATAAGTTTATTTCTGCTGCGTTATCTTTGCCGTTATCATGGAGCTACTGGGATATGCTTGCCGGAATCTCCTTTGTAATAATCGGAACTATTGCTCTCTATTTCATAATTTCTAAACAATATGAAAAATTTGTGTACGCTTTTATGATTAATACCGCTATATCCTTAAATTTAGTGAATGAATATATTGTTCCTAAAATAGCACAATACACACAAGGGCCTGCTATACAGTTTTTTAGAGAACAAGATTCAAGGTCTGAACTTGCTATTCCTGTTGGTTACAAGAGCTATGCGCACTATTTTTACGGGAAAACTACCCCCGAAAAATCAAAACTTCAAGATAACCCTGACTTTATTTTATCCGAACAATTTCAAAACCCCGTTTATGTTTCTGCAAAAGTTAATGACCGTGAGGAAGTTATGACTCGTTTTTCTAATTTAAAACTTTGGTATTCATCCGGAGGCTATGATTTTTATGTTAAACCATCATTGGCGAAAAATAAAGGCAGTTAAAATCACCCAAAAAAACCTTCTTATTGTAATTTTTTCCATAGTTTTAAGTTATTCAGATAAGCAGTAAGCACTTTGGGAACTTAGTTGAAGTTTGTAGCGTTTTGATTCATAAGATTTTTCAATAAATTAGAATGGTAAATTTAATTCAACGTGTTGAGCAGGCGTTAGATACTGTGCGCCCACATTTACAGTCTGACGGAGGGGACGTTCGTCTGCACCAAATTACGTCAGACTTAACCGTAGAATTAGAGTTACTTGGCTCGTGCGGTTCTTGCTCCATGAGCCACATGACCATGAAAGCCGGCGTAGAAGAAATAATCAAAAAATTAGTTCCCGAAGTAAAAAAAGTTGTAACTATTTGATAATGTATGCTTACCGTATTTGCACCGGGACGCATTAATTTGATTGGAGAACATACTGATTACAATCAGGGATACTGCATTCCGCTAACTCTCTGGTTAGGAATTACGGTATCTGCGCACTTCATAGAGGAACAACAAATAGAATTATCCTCTGATTATGAACGTACGAATGAGCCTTGCTTTCACCGATTTTTATATTCAGAAAACTGGGTTAAACAAAATCATTGGACAGATTATTGTATCGGTGTAATAGCTGAATTACGTAAGTATATTTCGATTTCAGTTGGAATTTCACTCCATTTTAGCTCTACGTTACCGGCCGGAAGTGGCCTTTCTTCATCCGCAGCCTTAGAAATCTGTACAGCACGCGCAGTAATTCAACTTTTAGACCAAAATCTAACTTCTATTGAAATTGCAAAATTATGCCAAAAAGCTGAAAATGAATTTGTGGGAGTAAACTGCGGCATCTTAGATCAATTAGCAATTGCTGACGGAATGAGTGGATACTGTACCTTTATTGATACCCAAAATCTTTCTACACAAAAAACGCTTTTCGATATTCCAAAAGGTTTTTTAACTATCATTAACTCACAGATAACCAGAGAACTAACTAATTCTGCCTATAATATTCGTAGAAAAGAATGTGAACAAGCCGTTGCTGCTATCCAAAAATATGGCTTCCAAATTCAATCTTTAAGAGATGCTAACGAGAAGATGATAAGTTGCATAAAAGAACCTGTTTTGTATGCAAGAGCCAAGCATGTAGTTTCTGAAAATTCGCGAGTACTTAGTGCTTGGGCTGCTATTCAGCAAAAAGACTGGAATCAGTTGGGAAAAATCTGGGTAGAATCGCATTTATCATTGCAAAATGACTATGAAGTAAGTTGCGAAGCCTTAGATTTTTGGGTTAATACAGTTTTAAAATTACCCGGAAGTTTGGGTGCCCGAATGACCGGAGCCGGCTTTGGAGGCTGTATCATCGCCCTAATAGACCCCAAGATACTCAACTCAAACTGGAATTTAATAGCCGCTGAATATTATGAGAAATTTGGAATAGAGCCTACCCGAATCACAACAAACGCCTAAGATAACTCGTTTCCCCCAAAAGATTCCCTACTAACGATAATTTGAGTTTGTGAGTCAATTTTAGTTAGTATCCAAGATATTTACAATTACCTACTTAGATAATTTTCCTTTTTCTGTTGTGTGATTCCCAAGATAAAGTATGATATAAAAATTCCGCCCCCTAAAAAAGGAATAAATAACAATATAACAAGTAGCAATCGCACTATTGATGGGTTGATGCCTAATTTTTCGGCAATATTCGCCGCAACACCCATAATGACTTTCGGCCGATATGGTTTTTTATATTCCACAGAAGTTTGGTTGGCTCGTGCATAAACTTTCCGCCAAGCAAATTCCAACTCCTCGTATAAAGGTACCAAAGGGTTACTCTTAATTCGTTTTATGGTATAAATAGTTGCCGAAAACAAAGCTATCCATATTATTACGCTAAAATCCGAGTAGGTGTTACTAATACCCAAAAACTGTAAAATCATTAAGAAAGCAGCAACAGCAAAAATCAGCCCAAAAGCAGTAAAAGAGCGTAACTCTTTACTTTGCTCCTTTTTCTGTATCTCTTGAACCTCATTCAGTCTGGTAGTAAAGTCTTTACTTTGATCTAAAAAAACATTTTCTTCCTGAAATGGATTAAAATATTCTTGAAAAATCTGCTTCATCTTTTAGTATTCGTTTTCTGGATATTTATACGCGAAGATAGTAGTATTTTGTTTCAGCTAAGCCAAAATTATATCGCTTTTAGTTTGTAGTTCAAAAAGCAAAAAAAGTGTTATATCTTTGAACACAAAGGCAATACTAAAAGAAAAAGAAAATACCAAACAAATAGACAAGAAAAAAGCAAAAGACAGATGAAAAATCCCGCCCATCACCAGTTTTTCACCCGTTAGTCAGAACCCTACCGAACGACTGTGCTGAAAAAAATTGGATAAAAAAACTAATTTTTTTCTAACTTTAAGGACAAATATCTATTAACCCTAAAATAAAAAACTAATGGCTAAGAAAAAAGAAGAGAATAGTGCAGCTAAAGTATTTTTAATCCTTTTTATTGCACTCTGTGTGATTGTTTCAATAATAGCTTTCTCACCAGGTATTGTGATAGCTTCACTCATTGACCAAGTTAAACCCCTGACAATCGGCTCACTTTGGGGAACAACGCTGATAACAACTCTTGTAATACTTATAGCTCTCTACTTCACCAACAATAACGCTTGGAAAACTCGTTACCTTTATATCTCTATTGCCGTTTTCATTATCGGAGTTATCTACACACTTTTTGACAACACAAACATTATCTATGCGACAGTTAAAAAAATGTATCCGTTTATTGAGAGTATGACTAAATAGTTTAACAAGCTGAACCTACAAAAAGAACTACTGTCGCTTGAATATCGGCTTAACGAAAGCGAATAACAGTGCTGAATTGAAAACGCACACTAAAACGACCCAAAATATTCACTTACTGTAAATAGAAAGTAAATGCAAAAACAAATAGCATTTGAAAAAATAAAATCATTAGTTCAACGCTTTGACGAACAAAAAGAATTTTACAAAAAAGCAGATTACAACGAAACGCAAACAAGACGCGATTTTATTGACCCGTTTTGGAAAGCTCTCGGTTGGGATATTGACAACGAAAACGGTTATGCAGAAAGCTACCGTGAGGTAATTCACGAAGACCGTGTAAAAGTGGGCGGTGCAACAAAAGCTCCCGATTATTCATTTAGACTTGTTGGCGGAAAACGACTTTTCTTTCTCGAAGCCAAAAAACCAAGCGTTTTTATCAAAGACGATATTCAGCCGGCTTATCAAGTAAGGCGTTACGGTTGGAGTGCGAAAATGCCCATTTCCGTAATTACCGATTTTGAAGAATTTGCAATTTACGATTGCTCCAACAAACCCAAACCAACAGACAAAGCCAGCAACGGACGAATTAAGTATTTACAATATTCTGACTACCTAAACGACTTTAATTTTATTTGGGAAACTTTTTCAAAAGAATATGTTCTCAAAGGCAGTTTTGACAAATACATTACCAGCGACAAAAACAAAAAAGGAACAACCACAGTTGATAACGAATTTCTGCTATCATTAGACAAATGGCGTGTTGAATTGGCGATAAATATTGCACTTCGCAACAAAGATATTAACGAGGAAGAATTAAATTTTGTAGTGCAACATACCATAGACAGACTAATTTTTCTTCGTATTGCAGAAGATAGAAGTGCCGAACCTTACGGCGAATTGCAAACTGACATTAAAACCGGAACCTATTACCAAAATCTTTTATTCCGTTTTCATCAAGCAGACCAAAAATATAATTCAGGACTTTTTGATTTTAAGAAAGATAAAATCAGCGAGAAAATTACGATTGATAATAAAGTCATTAAAAACATTATTTCAGAACTTTACTACCCTATTTGCCCTTATGAATTTTCGGTATTATCGGTTGAAATTTTAGGAAGTGCTTACGAACAATTTTTAGGAAAACAAATCACACTTTCTAAAACGGG
Organism: Bacteroidia bacterium; assembly: GCA_026932145.1. Taxonomy (NCBI): domain Bacteria; kingdom Pseudomonadati; phylum Bacteroidota; class Bacteroidia; species Bacteroidia bacterium. The sequence continues at coordinate 71,482 of JAIXKT010000007.1, read as the reverse complement.
AAAAGCCGTAATAGAAGAAAAGCCCGAAGTGCGCAAAGCAGGTGGCGTTTATTACACTCCGCAATACATCGTGGATTACATCGTAAAAAACACCGTTGGAAAGCTGGTTGATGGTTCGGCAGGCTCACCACTCACACCCAAAGAAGTAAGCAAACTAAAAATATGCGACCCTGCCTGCGGTAGCGGCAGCTTTTTGATTGGCGCTTACCAGTTTTTATTGAATTGGCACAAAGATTATTACAATAAATTACGAATTAAAAATGATGAATTACGGATTAAAGGACGAAAAGATGATGTGCTAACACCAACAGGCGAATTGACCACAGCCGAAAAGAAACGCATTTTGTTGAACAACATTTACGGAGTTGATTTAGACAGCAACGCAGTGGAAGTAACAAAGTTAAGTTTGCTTTTGAAATGTATGGAGGGCGAAACCAAAGAAACAATTGAAGCACAAACAAAATTGTTTCACGACCGTATTTTACCAACGCTTGACAACAACATTAAAAGCGGAAACAGTTTAATTGACTTGGATTATTACGACAATGAATTGAACTTTGGAGAAGAACGAAAAGTAAAACCTTTCTCTTGGCAAAAAGCGTTTCCCGAAGTTTTTAACCCTTCGACAGGCTCAGGAGGTGGTTTTGATTGCGTAATTGGAAATCCACCTTATGTGAGTATTGAAAATTTAAGTGAAGAAAGCAAAGCCTATTTTTTCAAAAAATATAAAACTTGCAAAGGCCGTACAGATATTTATGTTGCATTTATTGAAAAAAATTTAGAGTATATAACAAAAAACGGTTTCATTTCATTTATTATTCCGTATGCTTTTACAAATCAAAATTACGGAACACTATTAAGGCAAAAATTAATTGATGATTATTTCATCAAAGAAATCGTAGATACCAGCAAATACTTTGTGTTTTCAAGTGCAGTAGTGAAAAATATTATTTTGACTATTCAGCATAAACCCTCAAAAGCAAAATCGCTAAATACAAGGATTATTAAAGTCAATTCTGAAGCTGATTTTATAGCAGAAAAATTTGATGTATTTGAAACAGAACAACAAATATTTCGAACATTAGAAGATAGTCGATTAGAAACAAAACCTGTTGGCTCATTAATTTCGCTGAAAGAAAAAATTTGGGAAAGCAGTATTCCACTTTCTAATATTTGTTTGATTGCTTACGGTGCAAGGTTAAACCACAAAACAAAAAACATTGGGAAAGAGCATTATATTTCTGATAAAAAAGAAAAAGGTTTCAAACCTTTTTTAGAAGGAAAAAACATTGAACGTTATAGTTTTTCTCAATACGGTTGGTTAAACTACACACCCAATGAACATTACAATTCTATGTTTCCTGAATTATTTGAAAATGAAAAAATAATGTTTATTAATGTTGTTAAAGACCGATTGAGATTTGCGTATGATAATAAAGGTTTTTACAACAGTCATACTATTATTAATTGTGTTCGCATTGATAAATTGATTAAAGCAGAACACATTTCAGCTCGTAAAGCAATAAAAGAAACTGACTTAAAATTATGTACAAAATACGATTACAAATTTTTACTCGGTATTTTAAATTCTAATTTGATTAATTGGTATTTCAGGAATTTCCTAAGTGAAGATTTACATTTTTATCCTAATGATGCTAAAAATTTGCCTATTAAATTGCTTGATAAGAACAACGATAAACAACAAACCGAAATCATTAAACTTGTTGAACAACTTCTCCAACTCAACCAAGACAAGCAAAACGTAACCTTGCCTAACCAAATTGAAATGATTGAAAACAGAATTGAACACGCAGAAGATAAAATCAACCAAATGGTTTACGAACTTTACGAATTGACAACAGACGAAATAAAACTAATAGAAAACCAATAAATAAGGTTTTGAACATTTGATTATTCATTCTTTCCCGTTTTTCGTAGGAAGAAAAAGCGTATTTTACGACCTTTGTGGGATGTTTTACAGAAGAAAAGTTATATTAGCCTTGTTGCAAATTTTTGAGGGAACGATTGATAAAATCAGCCTACAGAAGCTACTTTTCCTGTTTACCCAACGTCAAGCCAAAGCCGAATACGATTTTATCCCATACAAGTTTGGCTGTTATTCCTATTCTGCTAATGCCGATTTAACTGCTATGGTTAGCAAAGGAATACTAACCGACCTTGAAAAAGCATATAAGAGTAATGAAACAACAGACTATTTTAACACACTAAAAGCGGATGACAAAAAGTTGATGCTGTATGTGAAAGATCAATACGGAAAAATGAAAGCGAATGCTTTAATGAAGCATACTTATTTAAATTTTCCGTATTGGGCGATAAATAGCATAAAAGCACAGGAAATTTTAAATCCTGAACAGTTAAAAAAAGTAAATGATAGCCGTCCAAAAAGTGAAGCAACAATTTTATTTACAATCGGTTATGAGGGCATTTCGTTAGAAGAATACTTAAACAGGTTGCTTAAAAATGATGTGAAAATTTTGGTGGACGTTCGCAACAATCCGTTGAGTATGAAGTACGGTTTTAGCAAAAGCCAATTACAACGCTTTTGCAACAGTTTGGGGATTGAATATGTGCATTATCCCGAAGTAGGCATACAATCTGAGCAACGACAAGAACTAAACACACAAGCCGACTACGATAAATTGTTTGCTGTTTATCGCAAAAATAATTTAACACAAACAACATCTTCACAAGTGAAAATTTTGAACTTGCTGAAAGAAAAAAAACGCATTGCTTTGACTTGTTTTGAAGCAAACATTTGCCAATGCCATCGCAAACATTTAGCAGAAGCTATTGAGAACTTGCCTGACTTTGATTACGAAGTAAAACACATTTGAAAATGGCAAAGACAAAAGTTTTAATCACAGTCAAAACCTATCCAGCCATTTCAAGCAAATACGAAGAATTGGTTTGTACAGCAGGTTTCACAGAAAACGGAACTTGGATAAGAATTTATCCAATTCAGTTTCGTAAAAAGTCGTTTGAAGAACAATACAAAAAATACGATTGGATAGAACTTGATTTGGTAAAAAACGACAGCGATTTTAGACCAGAAAGTTATCGTCCATATTCGCACGACAGCGAAATTAAAATTCTCAATCATCTTGAAACGACGCATAATTGGGCGGAAAGAAAGAAATTTGTTTTAGGGAAAATCTATTACAACCTAAAAGAATTGATTGCAGAAGCACAAAACAAAAACATTTGTACTTCGTTGGCAGTTTTTAAACCTACAAAAATTTTAAACTTTACGATTGAAGAGGTTGAACGTCAATGGGACAAGAACAAATTAGCCAAACTCGAAGCCGAACGATTACAGGGAAATTTGTTCCAACAACCCGAAAATCCGTTTGACGTTGTGCAGAAATTGCCTTATAAATTTTCTTACATTTTTGAAGATAATCAAGGCAAACAAAGTAAACTAATGATTGAAGATTGGGAAATCGGAGGGCTTTACTGGAAATGCCTTGCCAAACACGAAGGCAACGAAGCAAAAGCCGTTGAAGATGTTAAGAAAAAATACTTTGACGACTTTGCAAAAACAAAAGACTTGCATTTGTTTTTAGGAACATCACAGCTTCATCATTTTACTGGAAAAAATCCGTTTATGATTATCGGGACTTTTCATCCGAAAATAGAAACACAACAATCATTGTTCTAACTAAACGCCTACACAGCACAGCCACCAACAAACGGTTTTGCAAGAGAGCGGGTGAAGTGCTTCGTATGAAACTTTTTGCTAAAGTTAAACTTCGGTTCTTCGATTGAGCGGTAGTGCTAAAAATTCTCTGCCTTTGGCAATATCCGGCACGCAATAGGTAAATATCGCTGCAAAAGTAAGAAATATCTACCTCTAACAGAAGTATAGTAGCATGAGGATAACAGAAAAGTTGTATTTTTACGTCCTACAAACTTGTTATTTACAAATGGCTCATTTACGGTCGTTTTTGGGATTTTTAGTATTATATCTAATTTCATTAAGCGGCATTTCTCAGACTTATAATATTGGGAATCAGTGGTATAATCCGGGATTAACCTACAAGAAATTACTTGTTTGGAAAGATGGGATATACAGAGTAACTGCTTCTGATGTTAATCTATCGGGGGTGAATCCGGTGCATCTACATCTGATTTATCGAGGTGTAGAAGTGCCTATTTTTGTGTCAAATTCAGGAAATGTAACGGAATTTGACGGAAGTGATTTTTTTGAGTTTTTTGGCCGAAAAAATAACGGATTTATAGACAGCTTATTATACCGTCATCCGCAAACGGGGCTTCAAGATGCAGGCCAGCAGCCCAATATTTATCATTCTATATTTACGGATACGAGTGCTTATTTTTTAACTTGGGATAACTTACCCGGCTTGCGTATGCAGAATTATCTCAATACTAACTATGCCTCACTGACAGTTCAGCCTTCATTTAAGCACCGCGCTTTATTGGAATACAATACTTCTTATTACCAAAGAGGTGGCGGGTCTATAATATCCGGTGGAGCAACCGACTATTATGGTAATTCTGATTATATCACCGGCGAGGGTTATACGGGGTATAATATTGGTCAATCGTTTGTTAGCACAGTGCCTACACCTTACATTGTGCCAAATTCGGCTTCTCCAACGATTCTTGCCCGCATATTTGGGCTCTCTGATACGCCACACAGCTTAACCATTAAGGCAGGAACAGCACAACAAACTTTTTCCTATAATAGAATTACAATCAATACGTTCTCGCTGTCTGCAAATGCTTCTGACATAACGCCTGCTACAAATGTAACCTTTACTTCCGGAGCCTCATCCACAACTACCGACAACAACTTGATATGTTGGGTACAAATAGAATATCAACGGCAGTTTAAGTTTAATAGCGACAAGGTGTTCAGCTTTTTATGGGATCAACTGAGCACAAATTCATACTTTATATTTGAAAATATTGGTCATAACGACCCAGATTCAGGGTTCGTTTATGACGTTACGAACGGAATTCGGGCAAAAGGAACTATTAATGGTTCGGATTTACATGTGATTGTTCCCAAAACAACCGGAACTTCCGCAGAATATTGGGTAACAGATGGCTCAAGTATCCAGAGTCCTCTTATTCAAGACCCTTCATTAGCAAATTTAGCAAACTCAGCAGGCGCAGAGTTTGTTATCATTACCCACAGAAGCCTAAAGCAATCTGCCGAATCCTATGCTACTTACCGAGATACCAACACCGTTAATCGGTTATCTACAAAAATAGTTTATGTAGATGAAATCTACGATGAGTTTGGCTATGGTTCAACAACCGCATTGGCTATCAAACGTTTTTGTTATGCAGCCGCTACCCGTTGGCAGACTAAACCAAAATTTTTCTTTTTATGGGGAAAAGGTCTTTTTTTTCAACGTGAATCGGGAGCAAACAACCTTGTTCCTACTTATGGTTTCCCTGCCAGCGACATCATGTATGTATGTAAGTTTAACCCGGACCAGAAAGACTATACCCCGATTATTCCAATTGGCCGTATGAATGTTCGGAATGACGAAGAGGGTCTATCTTTTCTAAATAAAATGATAGAATATGAACACGCACCTTTTGATATTTGGAAAAAACAAGGATTACACTTAGGCGGCGGTAAAGGAGACGGAGAGCAACAATCTATTCGGTCTTTTCTGGAAGGAAGATTTGAACCCATATTTGAATCTCAGCCTCTGGGAGGCAGCATCTTCTATAGCCAAAAGACATCAAATGTCGTTATCGGAAATGACTTAGACGTTCGGTCTTTGATAGACTCCGGAGTTGTGCAAATAACATTTTTTGGCCACTCTACCAGTAACATTTTTGACGTTCAGTTAGAACCCGTTCAGGTTTATAATAACCATAAAAAATACCCGGTTATTATTGCAAATGGCTGTTATTCAGGTGATTTTGCAAGTAGCATATATCGTTCTTTTGGGGAAGATTTTTTATTAACTCCTGCGAAGGGAGCTATTGCCTACATATCCTCTTCATCAACTGGATACATTGGCCCATTAGGGCAGCATACAGAAGAGTTTTACAAAGCTGCTTATAGAGATTCCATAGGTCGAGCTATCGGTACTCAGATGCAAGCAACTATTCATCAGTTTATAGGAACGCAACCTAATACTAATCAACTGTATTTGAACCATGCCATGCAGATTAATCTACAAGGAGATCCAGCTATGCGCATTGCTGTTCCCAAAATGCCTGATCTCGCTATTACTCCGGCAAGTATCTACTTTTCTCCGGATAATATCTCTACCCAAGTAGATTCATTTACGGTTAATGTAATCGTTCAGAATAAAGGCACAATTGTAGATGATACTTTTATGGTATCTATTCGGCAGCTAACCGGCAGCGGGTCGTGGGTTGATCATGGAAAGCACCCTTTTACGGCAACTCATTTTTGGGATACATTATCTATTCGGGTAAAAAATCCCGGAATGGAATCTGCCGGCATCAACCAATTTGACATATTTGTAGATGCTTTAGATACCATTCCAGAAAGCGATGAAACCAATAACCGGGTAATGGTTGAAAAAAGTGTTCCGGCAAATATCCCATACTGCTTATTCCCAATCGAATTTGCTGTTATAAACCGAGATACGGTTTCACTGGTTGCATCTACCTACGGAGTAACCCCAAATTTAGTAAACTATCTTTTTGAAATAGATACCGTTATTGAGTTTACCTCCCCTCGTTTGAGCCGTTCTCCCGTTGTGAGTGGTACAGCCATACAAGGAAGTTGGTTTGTTCCTTTTACGTTGATAGACAGCACAGTTTATTACTGGAGAGTTCGTTTAGCTGACGACCCACAGGCTCAATGGGCTTACTCATCATTTAAGTATATCAAAAACATCCCACATGACGGCTGGGCACAATCTAAACCCCCGCAGTTTTTTGAAAAAAATATCACCTCCGGTATCTTTATGGATAAAGACCAGCGCGAATGGGCTTTTGACCCCATCAAGTCTAATATCCAAATATCTATGAACCAAGCACCCGGCTTTAATAGCTATGACTATTACCTGAACGGTAGCTCTATGGTAAACACCCAAAATGCAGCGGGTATTAGTGCCGGAATCATATATCAGATTTTTGACAAAAATACCCTGAAACCTAAACTATATGACTTTAACATCTACAATTGTGAATTAGCCAGAATTCCGGAACAAATGAACGCATTTGTGAATATCTTGAACACTATGAATCAAGGAGACTATATTGTGATGTTGGGGGTCGGGAATCCACGTGTTCCACAGTATTCACAAGCACTATTTGCAGCCTTAAATGGTGTAGGAGTCTCAAACACCATCCGAAATGTTCCTGATAATGTATGGTTTGGCATTGTAGGGCAAAAAGGCGCACCTATGGGAGCAGCCGTTGAAGCCTATGATTTTAATCGCAATTACAAAATAGAACTGCGTTACACCATGTATTCTAACACCGCTACCGGAATTATTAAAAGCCCGCTTATTGGGCCGGGAATCGTTTGGGATGAGCTTATCTGGAACTGGGACGCTCAAGAACAAGGTGTAAGCGACCAAACCAAAGTGTCCGTTTGGGGAGTACAAAGAAACGGGCAGGAAGATAAACTCTTGGAAAATTTACCCAGAGGTAGCCACGATTTAAGTTTAATATCGCCTGCAATGTATCCACAACTACGCCTGCGTGCCGATGTATCCGACTCTCTCTACCGAACTGCCCCACAGCTAAAACACTGGCATATCTTGTATTCCGCTGTTCCCGAAGCCGTTTTAGATCCCAAAACTAACTTCCAATTCTATAGCACCACTGTTGAAGAAGGAGATAGTATGCATATTCAACTGACTGCCAGAAATATATCTAACCTACACATGGATAGCCTCTTAGTGCGTTATGTTGTGAGAAAAGCAGATAGAACAGAAGTTTTACTGGCAGAATATTTCATGGACTCCCTGCGTGCACAGAAAGAATATTCCTTTCGATATTCTTTCTCCTCTTCTGGGCTTGTAGGTGAAAATACCTTAATTGTTACTATCAACCCGGATAGGCAGCAGCCGGAGCAATATTTGTTTAATAATGTTTACTACCAAAAATTCCAAGTACTGCCGGATGTTATTAACCCTATTTTAGACGTAACATTTGACGGACGGCATATTACAGACGGAGATATTGTCTCCCCAATAGCCACAATTACAATGGATGTAAACGATGAAAACAAATATTTAGCTTTAACAGACACTACGGCCATAGAAGTATTTTTTAAATCCAAAGAAGACCCTACACCGGCAAAACGTGTGTTTTTTGGAGATGGAAGAATGGTATTCGTTCCGGCAACGATGCCCGAAAACCGTGCCCAAGTGATATTCAGACCAGGGCCACTCCCTAATGGCGATTATGTCTTAGAAGCACAAGGCTTTGATGTACGCAAAAATTTATCCGGCGAAAAACTCCGCTACCAAATATCCTTTAAAGTAATCAACGAAAGTACCATCACAAATATCTTTAACTATCCAAACCCATTTTCAACTTCAACTAAGTTTGTCTATACCCTTACAGGAAGCCTACTTCCAGAAGTCTTTAAAATTCAGATATTTACCATATCAGGGAAATATGTCAAAGAAATTGACCTAAAAAGTCTTGGAGAACTTCGTATTGGAAACACGATGACCAATTATTCATGGGACGGTACAGATGAATTTGGGGATAGATTGGCTAATGGCGTTTACCTCTATCGTACCTTAATTCGGATGCCTAACGAAGTCCAATTGAAAATGAATAATGATAAAACCAAAAAGTTTTTCGATAACGGTTGGGGGAAAATGGTAATTATACGTTGAGTTTAAGATGATTTTGCAGGCCGTTTCTTCCGAGCAGTTAGCCGAGTTATACCACATTCGGCGGGAAGTCTTTGTGGTAGAACAAGGTGTTCCGGAATCCTTAGAGTATGATGAATTTGAGGAGGTATGTAAACATTATGGTTTTTGGCTTGACGGCCATGCCGTAGCTTGTGCCCGTTGGCGGCTTACGAAACAAGGTTATGCCAAAATAGAACGCTGTGCCGTATTAATACCTTATCGCGGAAAGAAAATAGGCGCAGCTATCGTGCAGCACGTTATCAATGAAATTCCGGAGCAAAATATTATCTATTTACATGCACAAAGCAACGCACTGGGATTTTATTCCCGTTTGGGCTTTGAAGCAGTCGGAAGCGAATTCTATGAAGCTAAAATTCCGCATTTTAAGATGATATTTACCCGCAGATGAACTTTCTACCCATTCATGCGGCTCCAATAGCCAGTTTTATATTCTTAATAACCTTAGTTACAAGCCTTTATGCTTTGTATGTTGATAATAGAGTGTATCAGCAATTTATCCTGCATCCATATTATTTTTTTCGAAAAAAGAAATATTACACAATCATAACCAGCGGGTTAGTTCATGCAGGGTTATTACATCTTATTCTGAATATGATTACCTACTATTTTGCTGCCTTTCTGTTAGAAGCAGTATTTTTAGGGTCAGTTCGGTTTCTCTTGTTATATGTACTTGGGTTGATAATCAGCGATATACCATCTTTAATTCGGTATAGGAATCGCCCTGAATACCGCAGTTTGGGGGCATCTGGGGCTGTTAGTGCGGTGATATTCAGTTTTATCGCGTTAAATCCGTTTCAGAAAATTTATTTATACATATTTCCAGCTCCAGCGTGGTTGTTTGGGGTGCTTTATTTAATATATTCATTTTTTGCGGCCAAAAATGACCCGCGTCCTATTAACCATGATGCCCATCTTTGGGGAGCACTCACCGGCTTAATACTCACTTGGATTTGGTTTCCGAATGCACTATTTTCGCTTATATGAAAATAATATCTGATTATTTTGTTTATCTTTTGGTTCGGTTATTTGTAGGAACATTTGGGCGGCTTCCTTGGCCTGTGTTGCACAAAATATCTGATGTTTTGGCTTGGCTGTTCATTCATGTAATCCAGTACCGAAAATCCGTCATTTATGCTAATTTAGAGCGTTGCTTTCCTGAAAAAACAATTGCAGAGCGGGCAGACATTGCACGCCGGTTTTATATTCACTTTGCTGATTTATTGGTAGAAGTCCTGAAATCTAATTATTTAACTGCCGAAGAGGCGCAAGAACACTTAGGCCACCAAAATATTGATGCGGTAAATGCCCATTTAGATAGCGGAAAAAATGCTATCGGTATAATGGGGCACTTTGCTAATTGGGAATGGTTAGCACATGCCAGTAAATTGTTACACAAACAGTTTATTGCTATTTACAAGCCGCTTCGGAATCCGGCCATAGATAAATGGATGCGAAAAATTCGCAGCCAATCTAATTGCGCTTTGCTCCCTACCTATGAAACCAAAAAGTGGTTTGCAGATAACCCAGATAAGGCTTTTTTAGCCGGCTTTATTGCCGACCAATCTCCCGGAGACCCGAACAAAGCTGTATGGGTAAACTTTTTTGGGCAACCAACTGCCTTTTTGCCCGGCGGGGTATTGCTCGCAAAAGAATACAAAATGCTTATCTTCTATTGTCGCATCTGGAAAAAAAGCCGATCTAAATATCAATTTGAATTTGAAGTTATGACCAAAGATGCACAAGACTATACCACTGAAGAACTGATTCAACAATTTGCGCAACTCTTAGAAGCAGACATCCGAAAACAACCGGAATGCTGGCTTTGGTCCCACAAACGCTGGAAACTAACACCGCCAATAGCTTGATTATCAGCTATCTCCCAGAAAGTATAATAAAAACAAAATTATAAACTGTGTAGTTTCTGAGCTACAATCAGTATTCCCAAGAAAATCCAAAACATTAGCAAATAGATGAATACAATAAAAAGTCTCCTTTTTACTGGGCAGCGAGTTTTATTCTTGCGACAGTTCTGTATCACATTTTGTGGGTAATTATACCCCGATGCCTTGGCTTTGAATAGGGAATTAACGTTGGCTGGTTAGTCATTACGCTTTCCATCCCATATAACATAATTGGTTCCATAATTTGTTATTTTTTTGAATAAAAAATTGAATAAATTATTTAAATTGAAATAAAAATACTATTTAACAAACAAATTAGCAATAGATGGATACGGTTTGTTATGAACGAGAGTAAAGCCTCATAGGTTAAGTTTCTTTGGTGTGTTTGGATAAAAAAACGTAGTTTTGGGCACAAAATTTAGCCATAAAAAGATGAATTACGATGTAATTGTGGTAGGATCTGGGCCGGGCGGGTACGTATGTGCCATTCGTTGTGCGCAGTTAGGATTCAAAACAGCTATTGTAGAACGTTACGCGGCACTTGGAGGCACTTGCTTAAACGTAGGCTGCATCCCCTCAAAAGCATTATTAGACTCTTCCGAACATTATCATAATGCCAAAAACCACTTTGCTACGCACGGAATTGGATTAGATAACCTCCGGATAGATTTAACCCAAATGATTAAACGAAAAGATGACGTAGTGAAGCAAACGGTAGCCGGAATCCAATTTCTGATGAAGAAAAACAAAATAGATGTTTATAACGGACATGGAACTTTTGAAACTTCAAATACCTTATCTGTCCAAACTTCTGATGGGCAAAAGGTTATCCAAGCACCGCGCATTGTGATAGCTACCGGTTCTAAACCGGCTTCCATACCGGGGGTTACTATTGACAAAAAGAGAATCATAACCTCCACAGAAGCATTAAATTTAACGGAGATTCCCAAACATCTGTTGGTTATCGGCGGAGGAGTTATCGGCTTAGAAATGGGGTCTGTGTATGCACGTTTAGGAGCAAAAGTTACCGTTATAGAATATTTAGACGCAATTATTGCCGGGATGGACCGCGAATTGGGTAAAGAAACCAAAAAGGTATTAGAAAAACAACTTGGTTTTTCATTTTATCTGAGCCATGAAGTCAAGCAAGTGCAAAATAACGGTGATGCCGTAGTTTTACAAGCTGTTTCCAGAGAAACCGGCAATGCAATAGAACTTTCCGGCGATTATTGTATTGTTTCTACCGGAAGGAAGCCCTATACTGAGAATCTTGGCTTAGAAAAAATAGGCGTAAACTTAGACAAACGAGGTCGTGTAATTGTGGATGAGCATTTACAGACAAACGTTGCCGGAGTTTATGCCATTGGGGATGTGATTCCCGGAATGATGTTGGCACATAAAGCTTCGGAAGAAGGTGTTTTTGTAGCGGAACATTTTGCCGGCCAGCATCCGCATATAAACTATCGGAATATTCCAGCAGTGGTTTACACTTGGCCGGAGGTCTCCGGTGTAGGTTATACCGAAGAAGAACTTAAAGAGACAGGAACTCCCTATAAAAAAGGAAGTTTTCCTTTTCGGGCTTTGGGGCGTTCCCGCGCAAGTATGGATTTAGATGGTTTTGTGAAAATTTTGGCACATCAACATACTGATGAGTTGTTAGGTGTTCATATTATCGGGCCGCGCAGTGCAGATATTATTGCCGAAGCCGTTGTCGCATTAGAGTTCAGAGCCTCTGCCGAAGACCTCGCTATTTTCTCTCATGCGCATCCAACGTTTACAGAAGCCGTCAAAGAAGCCGCTTTAGCAGCAACCGGAAACAGACCAATACACCTATAATCAGTAAGAGTTATTTTATAAATAAAGAGCGCGTTGCATAACCTCTAAATTTTTAAAAAAGCCCAAATTTTCTCCCGTTCAAAATAAATTTTGATTTTTTGGGGAGTTTTTTT
>JAIXKT010000007.1:14176-57511 GCA_026932145.1 Bacteroidia bacterium | reverse complement strand
TCAAAATCAAATAGTTAAATATTTTTATTCTTTTTGTCGTGCAACAGGCTCATAAAAAAGCCACCTGATAGGTGGCTTTTTTATTTACCCAAATAGATTTATCTGTTGAGAGAATTACTTCTTGGTAGCGTTGGTAGCGTTAGCAACTTCTTCTTTCACGAAGTTAGTAGCTTTTTCAATTTGGTTGTTTGCTGTGCTTGACATTTTGTGCATTAAGTCAAGATTTGTTTTAGCAAGTGTATTTAACTGGTGGTTAAATAGTTCTACCATTTTACGGTTAGTATCTAAGCCTAACTGAATTTGGGTGTTGATAGAATCAACAACAGTGTTAAATGTTTCTGTAGTTAATTCTGTGGTTTCCTGAAAATTTTTACGGAAAGTTTCTGTGGCGTTGATGAATGGATTTTTCATGATTTTGATTTTTTGTGTTGTTTTTAATTTTAATTACACGACAAAATTACGTCAAAGAATAACATTGTCAATATCTCGATTTAACAAAAAATGTCAATATTTAGATATTAGAATTATTCTAAATAAAAAATCACAAAAAAAATATTTTTTGTGATTTTAGTGATTTTGTTAATTGCCAAAAAAATGATAAATTATATTATTTTCAATAATTGTCCAATAATTTATTTGTTAACTCTGGTGGAATTGGTGCTTTTTTCCCAGCAATCCTCTCCGATTAAGGCTATTTTTTTCCAAGAAAGTGATTCTGCGTTGGGTGCTTTTATGCCGTTTTCTAAGGAAATTGGAGCCGTAATTCGGTAGGCTTCGTCCCACAAGCTGGCTGAAACAAATTGATTGAGGGTTTGAGTGCCACCTTCTACCAAAATAGAACCGATATGATGTGTTTTTAATAATTGCTGTAACCACTCAATAGTTTCTTCTGAACCGGCTTTAAGTAATTGTGGATTATTAGGAACGATAATTGGCGGTATATGGAATTGTTGTGTCGGGAAGTTTTGGGAAGCTGAATAAATTATCGGCTGTGTTAAATTATTGATAAAGAATCTATTATTTAAAATTGGTGTATCAATTCTGGCCGTATTTCCGCCAACAAGGATAGCCATTGCTTGGCTTCTTAAATAATGTGTTTGTATTTGGCTTTCATAGCTACTGATGGTTGTTTTTTGCCCTATTTTTGCAATAAACCCATCACGGCTTTGCGCCCATTTTAAGATGATAAAAGGGCGATTGAGGGTTTGGTTCACCCAAAATTGCTTAATTAATGTTTGAAAATCATATTGATTATCATTAACAACTACCTGAATACCAGCGTTTTGCAATCGTTGTACACCTTTTCCGGCTACTAAGGGGTTGGGGTCTAAGCAGCCGATTACCACACGGCTTATTTTTCTTTCTATGATTAACTCTGTGCAGGGCGGGGTTTTTCCAAAATGGTTACAAGGCTCTAAGGTTACATATAGAGTTGTTTCGGTAGAAATATCAGAATCTTTAAGCTGCTTTAAAGCGGTAACTTCTGCGTGTTCGCCTCCAAATTGCTGGTGCGCTCCTTCAGCGATGATTTTTCCGGCGTTCACAATTACGGCACCTACACGTGGATTTGTTTTTACCGAAGATAACGGGATTTGATAAGCAAGCTGAAGTGCTCTGGTTAAATAGTATTTATCAAAATCATGGGATATATTCTGCTTAAAATCAGTATCTTTCATAATTTGATTTTATGTTCATACAATACTGATAAAAAAATGGTCCAAATTAGCCCAATCATAAAATTGATAAGTGCAGTGCCAATACCGGATATAATTGAAACTACCAAAAAGAGTGTTATATGAGTTAAAAAACAGATATAAAAGAAGTTAGGTTTTTTTCTGGCACGTGTGTAGAAATAGCTGGCTATTAGCCCACAAGCTAAACAGATTCCCATAATACCGTAATGGCCAAAATTAATATATGCTTCGCCAATGATGCTGGGCGTAATCCCTGCGGTATCCGGCATATCTGCAAAACCTTTAAAAATTTCAAATTTTAAATCTACATTAGCTCCTGTTTGTTCTCCGGGGAGCAATTTTTTTAGGTCTTCTAAATATCTTGCCCCGTAAGCAAATTTGTCTTCATTATAATTCTTTAATATTAGTTCAAAAACGACTGGGCGGGCTACTAAGGTAATCCCTATTTCGTGGGTAAAATCAGCCAACGTTAAACTTCCTCGTCTAAACGCACCTACTAACGAAACTAAAATCAGTAGCCCAATAATGGCGGAAAGAATAAGCGATACCGGAATAGTCTTGCGGTTAAACATCCAATAAACGCTGATATACTGAACTAAAAAAACAACGATGGTACTCCTAAATCCAATTAAAACGGTTATGAATATATAAATTCCGGTTAAAATATTTAGCCGAAAAAATTTGCCGGGTTTGGGAGCCACTAAGCTATCATATAATAACGCAATGCAAATGAACGGGATTCCTTTTAGAAATACAGAAAATAGGCCATTCCCCGCAAAAAAATTCATTTTGGCCTGAGCCGGATTAGATGATAAAATAGGAATTGTTCCCGCACGGGCAAATAAGGTTACCGTAATCACAAGACAAGCAGCCGCAACTCCCCACAAAAGACGATAATTAGCAGCAGGATGAAATGTAAACGGCTTTGTAACTAATCCTTGCTTGCTAAATATAAAGTTATACTTTTGGGTAATGTATGCCCCCAATAAAAAAGATGCAAATCCTAAACCAGTATAATTTAACCCCAAAAAACCATAATCCCGATCTTTGAAAAAAGTGTACATTAATTCCCCAATTACCAAAGCAGATAGATAACTACCTCCTACTAAGACTATTGGCTCATAAAGATAGCCACGTTTAACCCGTTGAATAATGTAAGCTCCCCCAGCAACGTAAATCAGATTCCATACAAAACTAATATCATAATTCTGTAGAATCTTTGAAAAAGTAACGAATATTAAGCTGGAAAAAGCTATAATCAATATTGGTAATAACGCTATGGCAGGAATATGAAATACAGTTCTTTGCATATCGTCAGTTTGGGTATTTACTATGCGATAGTAATTTAACCGAATAAAAAAGAATGAGATACAACATTATTTGCACATAGCTCATAAGCAGTGTCAGGTGATAACAGCTTTTTTCTGGTTCTCTCGAACACGCAATTGGTGGCGAGCAATACCAAATAAAAGGATTAGAATTACAGGGAAAAGTACATTCAAAAGTTGTATTAAGATTTTATTTTGAACAACAGTTTCTTTATGTAATTGCTTTATAGATACCTCCTTAGCTCTGATTTGGGTAATAGCTTGATTTCCCATAAGTAAGTCAAGACAGTTCATCAAGAAAGTTTTGTTATCCAATGGCATTGTGCCGGGTCTTCCTCGGTAGTCTTCGGGAAGGGCTATTTGGCCGTCTGACACAACAAGCATTTCGGTTGGGAATATATTTTGGGCTATAAATTTGGCAGTTGGTGGGTTAGGTGCTTTGGTATCAACGGGGGGTGTTCTTCCGGCAAATAAAGATTCAAATTTTCCATCTAACTGTAAACCAACAACTTTATTTCCTTTGTAACGAAACACTTCTACCGGTGGCGGGTTTGTTAGTTCTTTGTTTAAGTCTATCATAACGTTTCCGTTGAGGGTTCTGCTATAAGCAGAGGTAAAAACAAAGGGTGTAAACTTGACACCGTTTCTGGGTATTGTGTCAATGGTGCTTACGTAGCGGAGCAATAAGCCATCAATATTTCGGTTAATGGGGTGGTCTGGTAGGTTATAGACAGCCGGATAATACAACCACTTTTCGGAACTCCAAACCGGCCCGTCATTGAACCCCCGAATAACGTCTAAACGTCCGCAACTAACATCCTGTACTAAATCGTAATTTATCTTAAAACCGTATTTAAAGAACAAATCATCGAGGTTTAGCTGCCGCATTATGGATAGCGAAGGGCCATTGGAGACATCTACTTTTTCTTGGTCAACAATCCATAGGATTCTGCCGCCGCGCATTAGATATTGGTCAATTTCATATTTTGTTCTTTCAGAAAAGGCAGTATCCGGCTGGGCAACGACGAGCACATCTACCCCTCGTCCGGCTAACTTTTGGGCTATTGTATCCGGTAAAAAACGTTTTGAAGGCGCAATAGATTGCCCGCTATCAGCACGGACATCTAAAATAGTGTAGAACTGGCTCATCTCTTGAATCCATTCTGCCATTACGTTGCGGTTAAACTCTCTTTGCCCCCGCAATAATCCCACAATTCGCGGCTCCGTAGTCATTAGCCGCTTTATTGCAGAAACTAACTTATACTCAATATCTTGCTCCGCACGAATTAAATCTACTTGACCATTGGGAAAACTGGAACCTTTAATCAAATCTACATATTCATCTTTACCTTGATAAGAAACTACAGCCACCGGAAAAACATATTGGCGTGAAGATTCCATCTCCGAAGTACGCACATTTACCGGTAAAGGTGAAATTCCATGCTCATTAAAGAGCTTCATCAAGTCTGGATTTTTACCCGGATTGATAAATTTATACTGCAAGTTACTCCCTGCATAGACTTTTAGCTCGATTAAAGTGGTACGAACAGCATCAGCAAACCGCTTTAACGGAGCCGGAAAATCTCCCTCTAAGTAAACTTTAACCGTTAAAACAGACTCCAAAGAATCTGCCGTCTGTTGAGAAACCTGAGATATGGAATATCTCCTCTCTGCCGTTAAATCCCAACGATAGAAAAAACCAGAACTAATTAAGTTTAAAGTAATTAAAATCGCAACAATGAGAAACAGTTGTATGAATGAAAGTTTCATTTCTTTTTATTCAGCAGCGTGTAGTAGGTAACTAAGATAAAAATTGTGATAGCCGTCAAGAAATACAGTAAATCCCGAGTATCTAAAACGCCTCTGGAAACACTTCGGTAATGCTCTATTAAGCCAATATTCAAGACTTCTCCATTGACAGCAGTCAGAAATTCCATATCTGCGATATAATCAAAGCCAGCGTAAGCAAAAAAACAGACAAAAACCGAAACGATAAACGCAATTATCTGATTATCAGTAATAGATGAGCAAAATAACCCGATGGCAGCAAAAGTTGCCCCTAAGCCAACTAACCCTACGTAAGAACCGATAATTGCTCCGTAATCCAAACTCCATGTCTGCTCAGATATTACAGAAAGCGAAATCACAAAGATAATAGTTGGAATCAAGGTAAATTTAACCAAAAACACAGCGGCAGTATATTTCCCCAAAATAATTTGGAGGTTAGTAACCGGCTTAGTAGATAGGAGTTCGATAGTTCCAGTCTTAAATTCTTCAGAAAAAGAACGCATCGTAATTGCCGGAATTAAAAATAAAAACAGCCAAGGCCCCATATTAAACAACGTGTTCATTTCGGCAAAGCCGGTTTCTAACACATTTCCCGGAAATACCCACAAGAATAACCCAACTCCCAGCAAGTAAACAGTCATAACTACGTAGGCAATCAATGAGTTAAAGAAAGAAGCGGTTTCTTTGGCAGCTATAACAGCTATATTTTGAATGTGTTCTCTCATTTTTTGCAAAAGTACAATGAATTAACGCATAACTTATCTGATTTTTTTACTTTACCCACGAAGTTTAAGCCTATAAATCAACCAATAGCTATGTAATGTTATTTGACTACCAACAAGGGAGTTTCAAAAAATCTGAACCGCAACCTAAAATTTTATGTAGGTTTGCGCCTTTAAACAACGTGTTATGTCTAATTGTAATATTCATATAGTAACCGACAAACGCACAGAAAGCCACTTTTTGGATGTCGCACGTTATTTGTACCGAAACGATCCCGTGTGGGTGTGCCCGCTCGATATGGAGATTCGGAATATATTTGACCCTAAAAAGAGTGCCAAAGTTACCGGAAACGGCATCGCTCAACGTTGGTATCTAACTGATAATCAAGGAAATTATATTGGAAGAATCGCAGCATTTATCAACAACAAAAAGGCTCGGGGTGAAAAGTTTAAAATCGGCGGAATCGGCTTTTTTGAATGTATTAATGACCAATCTATTGCCAACACGTTGTTTGATATTGCCAAAGATTGGTTGCTAAAGCAGAATGCTCAGGTAATAGACGGCCCGGTAAACTTCGGAGAAAACGACCGCTACTGGGGCTTGCTGGTAGAGGGCTTTACACACCCCGGCTATGGAATGCCCTATAACCCACCGTATTACCAAAAACTCTTTGAAACCTATGGCTTCCAAATGTTTTTTGAACAATTTTCAAAACATCTCGACATTACCAAAGAACTACCCGAACGATTCCAAAAAATATCCGAATGGATTATGAGAAAAGGAGGCTTTCACTTTGAAAGCTTTGATATGAAAAAAATAGCAAAATATAGCGAAGATTTCAGAACAATCTATAATGATGCTTGGCAATTTCATGAAAACTTTCAAGAAATGACCCAAGAAGCTTTAAATACCTTAATAAATGAATTAAAGCCCATCATCATTCCAGATATGATTTGCTTTGCCTATGAACAAAATGAACCCGCCGGCTTTGTGCTGTGCTTGCCAGACCTCAACCAAATATTCAAACCCTTGAAGGGGAAATTTGGAATCTTGGAAGCCGTTAAATTTCTGTGGCGCAAGCGTAATGGCTTTGAATGGTATCGTAAAAATGGGCAACTCACACGCGGAAGAGTCGTTATCATGGGAATCCGCCCTAAGTATCAACGCTATGGCCTCGAATCCGGGCTGATTATGCACCCCATGCCAAAAGTCAGAGCATTAGGTTTCAAAGAAATTGAACTCAGTTGGGTGGGAGACTTTAACCCCAAAATGCAAAAACTACACGAAAATACCGGAGCAACTTTTGGAAAAAAACACCACACCTACCGAATCGCCATAGACCCAAACGTTACCATTTCCCGATCCGTTATTATCCCAACAGACACCAGAGACCAACTCACAGACACACAATAAGAAATAAAACAATAAAAGTAACCTCAGCTATTACCAATAGCTATACTGTGTTTTATTCTTTTCTCGAACTTCTTTTGATAGTCTTTATCTATAAGGAAATCTAGGAGGATCTGTATCAACAATAACTTCAAAGCCAAAATATCCTTTTTGTAGCGTAATGTACATATCAGGTACAATGTCAAGATTTGTACCACACTTAAATAGCAAATCTTGTTCTTTCCCATCAATTAACACCGTGCATGTAGTATGGCAAATGCGTTCGGCTCTTCCTTTACTATCGTGCCCAATTCTATCAACATATTCAATATTAAAGATTTTTGTTTTGATTTTTCTTGATACACCTGTAGGAAAATAGCGATTAATTGTCAGAAAAGCAGCAGTTATGAAAGTTCCAAATACTAAAGTATTAATGGTAAAATGTGCCCAAAAGTTCCTTGATTCCTCACCCTTTGTTAGGAATAAACGTGTTATGGGAACAAGAATAAGTCCGGAAATTAAAGGTGTACTTACCAAAATAATCCAGTGCATAAACGTATCGCTATATATAATTCCAGCAACCACACACGATAGTATCGTAACAACAAGAGTAGTTATGAAAATAAGAAGTCCTCCTCTAAATATCCAAAACCATGAGGATTCTTCTGTTTTTTGTTTTTTTTCCATTTTCTAAAAATTCTGACTATGAAAGTATGATGAATTTTTTGGCAATAATAGACATCATGAATAATAAGTTTATATAGAATTAACTATCTGATTTTCAACAGTGTTTTTTTTAAAAATCTTTTACTCATAGTTTCTATTAATAATATTATTTTTTCGGCTGATTATGTTAAAAAATGAGTTTAAAAATATTGCAGGTTATGAACTATTTTACCTTAAAGAATTTACCGAGATTTTGTAAAATTAAGTGTTTTTTTATTCATATTGTAACTCACACTCCCAGTTTTTTTTTGAATTTTGATAGAAGATAAAAATGCGTTTGTGCTCAAAATCGTGTTCTCTTTCTTCATCGGGTATTGAGTGATTCTGATATGTTCCGCTGACATTCACTTTTACCAGAAAAGTATCTTTGGAAGATATAGTGATTTCGATAATTTTTATATTTTCGATGCTGTAAGTCGGTGAGCCATCGGCAAGAGATTTTTTTGCATAATATATTTTTACTTGTTTGTTTATTACAGACGAATCGGGCTGTGAATAAGAGCGATTACTGATAAATAATGTAAAAACGCTTACTAAAATTAAATTATAATATTTCATATCAATACTTCGTAATCTTTAATCTAAGTATCTAATTTTAAGTGCTTAGAAATTGGATAAAATGTTGATTTTAGTATATTTATCTGTAATCAAAACAAAATCAACATTTATCCGAGGTTAAAAGTAGCATAATATCGGTAATTTCACAAATGAATGTGCCAATTGATAAGTCAAGGATAAAATTCATTATTCTCATCTTTTCCTTGGTATAAAAAGGACACCTGAACTTTCTTCAATTTAGTAGGTACGGAGGCTATGATGAGAATACGTGTTGAGATAATTTTCAAAAAGACTTTGATTTTTTGAAATTTAATAAAATTCTCATTACTAAAAGTAAATTATGGCTTAGAACAGCAAAAAGCCGTAACTTATAGATAACAGGTCGTTTTTTTATTAAATTGTGTGTATTGCTGCGAATATCTGTATATTTACGCCCTTAAACGTTTTGTACATGAAATTTTGGTTTTCCAAATTTTTGTTATTGTTCACTTTGGGCTGTTATTTGTCGCTATCTGCCCAAACTAATTTAGATTCTCAGCCATGGTTTTATGATTTAGATGAAGCCTTAAAGTCTCCGGAAAAAGTTTATAAACTCAGTCTTTCTGATAAGAAATACACTGAATTTCCCAAAGAGATATTGGTTTTTAAGAATCTACAAGTGCTAAATTTGAATCGTAATAAAATCAAAGAGTTACCTGCCGATATTTCTACGCTAAAAAATCTTCGGGAGCTAAGTCTTTACAAGAATAAGTTAGTACATCTACCCAAAGAGTTTTGTGAATTAACGAGATTAGAATCTTGTTATTTAGGTAAAAACCAGTTAGAGGGATTTCCTCGCGAAATCGTTAATTTAAGGAAACTACGCTATCTGGATTTAACTAACAATAACTTAACTCTTTACGAAATATCATACATTCGTAAAGCACTTCCCAATTGCCAAATAGATTTATTAGGTACTCCTAACGAAAAAAAATAAACTATGCCGTATGCACATATCACCGGGACTGGTTTTTACCTTCCCCCAAAAGTCGTTACAAATGACGATATGTCTAAGATTTATGACACCTCTGATGAATGGATAGTAGAGCGTTCCGGCATCAAAGAGCGTAGGTTTATAGAGGGAGAGTTAGGCCCTTCTGACTTAGCCATACCTGCTGTTGAAATGGCATTAGAAGAAGCCGGAATTACTAAGGAAGATGTTGATTTACTGGTCTTTGCAACTTTATCACCGGAATGTTGGTTTCCCGGCTCAGGCTGTTTTTTGCAGGCTAAGATGGGCTTCCCGAATATTGGAGCTATTGATATTCGCCAGCAATGTACCGGTTTTGTTTATGGATTATCTATTGCCGAGCAGTATATCAAAAACGGAGTTTTTCAGCACATTGTAGTCGTTGGCGCGGAGGTTCAATCTACGACTATTGACACCAGCCCAGAAGGGCGCACTGTTGGCGTTTTGTTTGGAGATGGTGCCGGCGCAGTCGTAGTTTCTGCCAAAGATACACCGGGCGGTATTCTATCTACACACTTGCACGCACAAGGTAAATATGCCAAAGAACTCTGTGTGCCGGAACCTACCTCTACACGTAACCCCAAAGTTTCTCCTGGCGGAAAAGGTCTCCACGCATATATGAATGGCCGTGAGGTATTTCGCCACGCTGCTACCCGCTTCCCGGAAGTTATCAGAGAAGCTATGGAAAAACATCATTGGTCTAATGACGACATTGACTTGATTGTGCCGCACCAAGCTAACCTACGAATTTCCCAAAAAGTAGCTGAAATTATGAATATCCCAATGGAAAAGTTCTTTTCAAATATTCATAAATACGGCAATACTACGGCTGCAAGCATCCCTATTTGCATAGCAGAAGCAAAACGTGAGGGAAAAATAAAGCCCGGAGATAAGATTATCTTAGCCTCTTTTGGCTCCGGATTCACTTGGGCATCTGCCGCAATTCAATGGTAATTAGCTTTTTGGCTAATTATCTGTTCAAAAATAGCGGCTAAACTGTTGGCAATATCGGCACGGTCAAATTTTTCAACGGCAAGTTGCCGTGCATTTTGGCGCATTCGTAACAACTTTTCACTATCCGAAATTATTTCTATCAGTTGAACTACCATATCTTTTGGGTTCAAAAAGTCTCCTGAGATACCACAATCATATTTTTTTAGCCAAGAAGCCTGCCATCCGCCATAGTTGATTAGGACGGGTAAGCCACAAGCTAAATAATCATAAAACTTATTCGCACTATTTGCTGCAAGGACTTCATAGGGAGCAAAACAGACTATTCCAAACGTTGCGTCTTGCATCTCACTGATAATAAGCTCCTTCGGAACTGATTTTTTGAAAACTATTGTAGGGATTTTTTCTTGATTAAGAGAATCCACAAAATCTGCTTGTTTATTTCCTGCTCCAATAACTCTAAACTCAACAGAAAAATTGTGCTTAATAAATTCTTTTGCCAACGGAATTATCTGCGTAAGCTGATTTGCCTTACCGATTGTTCCTGCATACAAAAAAATAATTTTGCTTTTATTTTGTGTGTAATTCTGTGCAAAATCTGGTTTAAATAAGGTAGTATTTGTGCCATTAAAACTTACGAAAACCTTTTCTGCCGGAATACCATGTGTGCAAATTTGGCTTTTCATATCCGGAGAAAGTGCAATGATTCTTTTCGCTCGCCGATATATTAAGTTCATTCCTAAATTTAATATATTGATAATAAATTTATTTCTGATAATTCCCATTCCAATTGGAACATCCGGCCATACATCAACGGTTTCTAAAACAAATGGAACTTTATTAAAAACCGTTAAGCAATAGGCTAAAATACCGATTGAAGGTGGGGTAGAAGATGCGTAAACTATATCAAATTTTGAAACTTTAAATAGTAAATAAAAAAAGGCGGTGCATAAGAATTTCAAAAAAGCCCACATTCTTTGGAGATTTGACATAAAATGAGAGTACGGGACATTTAAAACGACAACAGTTACTCCGCTTTGTGTTTGATAGGAGTATATTTTCCGTTGGTGCGCCGGATGTTCTTTAGGAAATTGTGCTACCGAGGTAAGTACCCAAACATTATGGCCTTGTTTTGCCCAAACTTCACTTAACTCAAATGAACGATTATTTCCAAAGCCACCTGCCGGACAATAATATTGATGTAAATACAGTATCCGAATAGCCTTAAAATCTTTTAGTTCAGCACTGCCGAAGTTAATGAAGAGGTAGAGTTATTTTGATTTGAATAATTGGATTCTGCTTCTTGTTGCTTAATTATCAATCCTTTCTGATAAAAATACAACATTGTTAGCACTACAATAATAATAAAGATAGCTCCAAACAAGTATAAACTAATCTGCCATTGAGAACCGGCGAGTTGTATTGCTATTACTATTATGGTTGATAGAATTGTGATAGCAGACAAAGTAATCGGTATTAATTTTTCTGTAATTCCAAAATAATGTAGGTGGTGCGTTGTATGGTCTCTTCCGCCCACAAAAGGAGACTGGCCACGCTTTATTCGCGCAACAGAAACAAAAGAAGTGTCCATTATAGGCACTAAAAAGATAAGTACCGGAAGTAATAATTGATGGATTGCAGCAAAATCACAATTAATAAGTGGCTGATTCCAAAGATATTTAATGCCCGCAAAAGCTAATAATGCTCCTAAAAATTGGCTGCCGGTATCCCCCATGTATAATTTTGATGGTGAGTAGTTTAACATCAAAAAGCCAGCTAAAGCAGCAATAGTAGCCAAGATTGTCCATTCAATAAGCCCAAAACCGCCACCAGATGAGTAGTTAATCAATAATACTGCCGCTAAAATGGTAAGTGAAACACTAGCCGTAATACCGTCCATATTATCCAGCATATTAATCGAATTCATGATTCCAACTACCCAAAAAATCGTTAGTAATGAATCAAGTATAATATTATCCGTTAAATGAATACTATTTCCAAAGATTATTAAAATCAAGCCACATAAAAATTGGCCTAAAAATTTAATGAATGGGCGTGTATTATAGGCATCATCTTGCAAACCAACAAAAAAACCTACCGAAGCAGATAACACCAGAGCTAAGAATTGATTATCTGAAAAATACCCAAAACCGAATATTCCAGCTAATTGAGATGAAATCAAAAAAATCAAATAGAAAGAAAGCCCTCCTACAATAGGTTTGGGCATCTTTGACCAACGATCTTGGGAAACTGCTGAGTAATTATTGGTTCCAAGCTTCTGGGAAAAACGAATAAATATAAGATTGATTACGTACGAAAAGCCTGCTAAAAAACACATAGAAATGAACATAATCACCCCAAAACGAACCCCTCCTCCAAGTCCTATAGGGAATAAATCTACCAACATAGTTGAATAAGCATAAGAGAGGTAAAATTCAGTCGATACTTTTTGAGAGGTAAAATGTCTCCACAAATATAGTTGTTTTCACATAAAGAAATAATCAACAATATCGGTTTTTTTATACAAGACTGTTGATAACTTATCGCTTAAAGCGATGCTAAATCCTATCTTTTTAAGAGATAAGAAAACAGTAATGCCCTACCCAAAAATCTTCATTTAGGGTTCTTTCGCTTTTATGCGTTTTGATTTAAAACCAGTTTTTTAGGCAAGTGGAGCTACGTATTTTTCTTGTGGGATTTTGAGGGCATTTCTCACCCATCTTCCGCGTTCTTCTGCCATTCGGCGCACTGCAATACGTTCTTTATTGCAGGGGCCATCTCCATTGATAACGCGCATAAACTCCTCCCAGTCAGGTTCAGTATAAGTCCAAACACCAGTTTGAGCATCTTTTTTTAGATTTGGGTCAGGGATAGTTAAGCTCAATTCTCCTATTTTGGGGACGTATGTGTTCAGAAATTCTTGGCGCATGGAGTCGTTAGAGGCCAATTTGAGTTGCCATTTCATGAGTGTTTGGGTATGCTGGGATATTTTATCGGGCGGGCCAAAAAAGTGCATAACCGGTGGCCACCAGCGGGTTAGAGCTTCTTGAAGCATCTGTCGCTGCTTGGGAGTACCGGTAGCTAAATGCACACAATTATCATGGCCATATTTTAAATGAAAAGATTCTTCATAGCAAATTCTTTCTAAGGCACGGCAATATGGACCATAGGAGCCTTTGGAGTTAATCACTTGATTGATAATAGCTCCTGCGTCAATGAGCCAAGCTATAACGGCAGAATCTGCCCAAGTAACTGCCGGATAGTTGAAAACATTAGAATACTTGGATTTTCCGGATAATAAGTCGTTAATCATTTCTTCTCTGGATTTTCCAAGTGTTTCAGCAGCCGCATACAGGAGTTGCGCATGGCCTACTTCATCCTGAACTTTAGCCATTAGAGCTAATTTACGTTTAAAGTTGGGTGCGCGAGTTATCCATGTGCCTTCGGGTAATGCTCCAATTATCTCAGAATGAGCGTGTTGTTCTATCATTCGCAACAATTGTCGGCGATATTCATAAGGCATCCAATCTTTGGGTTCAATTTTTTCTCCCTTGCTTATTCTGGTTTCAAATTCAGCTAACTTGGTCTGGTCTTCTTCATGGGGTTGTTTCCCATAATTTTCCAATTCAACGATACTTATATTTCCGTACATACTTTGGTTTGATACAACGAACAAAGATATAAAATTTCGGGGTATTTTTTATTTAATCGGATCTATCGGTAAAAGAAAAATCTGGTATTAAAAATACCGGTGGTTTGGTGCTATTTTGGCATTAAATTTTTATGTAGGTTTGCTCTATGGTAGATATATCGGTAAACTTTGCGGGCATACAGTCTCCCAATCCTTTTTGGTTGGCTTCTGCGCCCCCCACAAATTCGGGATATCAGGTAATGAAAGCCTTTGATAAGGGCTGGGGAGGGGCTGTCTGGAAAACGCTTGGTGTTCCAATTATCAATGTTTCAAGTAGATATGGGGGCTTTAATTATAGAGGGACTCGCTTAGTTGGGCTGAATAATATTGAGTTGATTTCAGACAGGCCATTATCGGTAAATCTACGGGAGATAGAAGAAGTAAAAAAGCACTTTCCGAACCATGCCGTTATTGCGTCATTGATGGTTAATACCCGTGAAGAGTGGCATCAAATTGTTAAAGATGCTCAAAATGCGGGTGCAGACGGCTTAGAACTCAACTTTGGCTGTCCGCATGGTATGTGCGAACGCGGAATGGGTTCAGCCGTTGGCCAAGAACCCAAAGTACTAAAAACGATAGTTGGCTGGGTAATGGAAGTAGCTCGGATTCCGGTTATCGTTAAACTGACACCCAATATTTCAGATATTACCGAGCCGGCTGCTGCCGCCAAAGAAGCCGGCGCAAACGCCATCTCGCTCATCAACACAATTCAAAGCATCATAAATGTTGATATAGATCATTTTGTGCCTACTCCTACCGTAGATGGGCTTAGCACAAACGGAGGCTATTGCGGCCCTGCTGTTAAGCCAATTGCGCTAAATATGGTCAAAAACTGCGCCTTAGACCCTGCTGTGAACCTCCCTATATCCGGAATCGGCGGAATAGAAACATGGCGAGATGCCGTTGAATATATCCTGCTGGGATCCGGAACCGTTCAAGTTTGTACCGCCGTTATGCACCACGGATTCGGAATCATTGATGATTTAACATCCGGCTTGAAAAACTATATGACCCAAAAAGGATTCAGTAAAATAGCTGATTTTCAAGGAAAAGCATTAACTAATGTGAAAGACTGGGGGCAACTTAACCTAAACTATAAAATTGTAGCCAACATTAATCCTGAAAAATGTATTGGCTGCCAGCTATGCTACATTGCTTGCGAAGACGGAGCACACCAAGCTATTGCCCTGCAAGAAGGCACCCGAATCCCCATTATCCAAGAAGAAAACTGCGTAGGCTGTAACTTATGTTCCTTAGTTTGCCCTGTCGAAAATTGTATCACCATGATACGCAAAGATGACCCAAGTATTCAACCCGAAACATGGCAACATAAAGCCGCAACGAACCAAATACCAACTACCTTTGAAGATACTAAAGCCGGAGGAAACGGCCACCACGTTCCTGAACCCGCCCAAGCATTAACACACCTTAAAAAACAAAAAATATGGAAGAAACTTTAACCCAAAACTCTGCACATCCGTTCTTTAAGTTAAAAAACATTCTTGATGAACTTCGTGAAAAATGCCCTTGGGATAAAGTGCAAACATGGCAAACCCTCAGACCCTTAACTTTGGAAGAGGTTTTTGAACTCAATGACTCACTACTTGCCGAAGATGCTCCCGCTGTGTGTGAAGAACTTGGAGACATATTGCTCCATATCTTATTTTATGCCAAAATAGCCGCAGAACAGCAACAGTTTACCATAGAAAACGTCTTAACAAACCTATGTAACAAATTGATTTCAAGGCACCCACATATATACGGAACAGTTCAGGTAGCAAACGAAGCAGAAGTAAAGCAAAATTGGGAGCAACTGAAACTGAAAGAGGGGAAAAAATCTGTTTTAGCCGGAGTTCCAGACGGAATGCCCTCAGTGCTAAAAGCATGGCGCATTCAAGAAAAAGCCGCAGCTATCGGCTTCGACTGGCCAAATGCAAATGGCGCATTAGAAAAAATCCATGAAGAACTATCCGAAATTCAAGTAGCTATAAATGAACAAAAAACAGAACACTTAGAAGCGGAAGTCGGAGATTTATTATTCGCAGCCATCAACTATGCCAGACTCCTGAATATCAACCCAGACACCGCCTTAGAAAAAACAAACAAAAAGTTTAAGCAACGCTTTCAGTGGATGGAGACCCAATCATTAGAACAAGGAAAAACACTTAAAGAGCTTACTCTAAGTGAAATGGAAGAGCTTTGGCAAGAATCTAAACACTGATTATTTTGGAATTATTTCTGTGGAAGTGTTAAAAAACGCGCAGATAGACTTGATGTTACTTCGGGCTGACGTTATAGAACCGGAAATAGATTTGCTATGTAGCACCGCAAACCTAAACCGCTACGGCTTCGTTTGTATCCCGCCAAGTTTTACCCAAATTGCCCGAAACTACCTCGCTGATACTGACGTTTGTGTCTGCACAGTAATCTCTTTCCCAATGGGTTACGTTTCTAACCAAGTTAAATTATTAGAAATATCTGATGCTATCGAAAACGGAGCACACGAAATAGAGGTCATGCTGAACTTAGGAAATATCCATGCTAATAACTGGAAATCTGTAGAATCAGAAATCTTGTCTTTTAAAAAATTAACCGATGATGAAGATATTGCATTAACAATTATCATTGAACTTGATTTATGGGACGATCTAAAACTAAAACATCTCTGCCAAATTTCAAAAAATACCGAAGTCGATTTTATCAAAACCTCTACCGATACCCTGCAAACAACTATTAACCCACAAAAAATAGAGTTGCTTGCGCAGTATTTAGATAAAAATATTGGTATAAAAGCCTGCGGAAAAATCCTAACCAGAGAGAACGCCACCGCCTGTATCGAAGCCGGAGCCGTAAGAATATGCAGTAGCTTTTCGTTGTGAAAATATATTTATTTTATTCAATTTTAAATCCTATTAACTTTGTAAAGTGGGTTTTTCCAAAAAAATATATTACAGTATAGTTTTTAATATACTGATAATTAGCTATTTAAGTGTTGTTTATGCACAACCGCAAGTATTACCCAAATACAAAGTTTCCGGAGTAGTTATTGATTCTGTTACAGATGAGGTCATGCCCTTAGTTCCGGTCATGATTGCCGGCACGCCCACCGGAACTAATACCAATTTAGACGGAGAGTTTTTCTTTTCTTTACGAAACGGGACATATATTTTTGAAATAAAATATTTGGGTTATGAGCCTTTTCGTGATACTATTTTGGTTCAGGATAAAGACGTTACAGGACTTAGGTTTTTTCTGAAGCCCTTATCCAGTACGTTGGAAGAGGTCGTAATTACGCCTGGAGAAAACCCCGCAGATAGAATCGTTCGCAATGCCATTAAGCACCGGCGCGAAAATAGTATGGATAAGCTAGAAGCCTATGAACATGATGCTTACAATAAATTGGTCATTACCTTAGATAATATCAAAGAAGACCGTTTAGATAAGGGTTTATTAAAGCCAATTGGCGGTTTTTTACGCGCACACGCAGGCGATTCTGCCGTCATAGATACAAACCAACGATATAAATTTGCTATCTTTATTTCTGAAACTATCTCAAAAGTATATTACAAAAAACCGGGTAAACGAAAAGAAGTAATATCAGCCTCCCAAGCATCGGGCGTTGAAAATAATGAGTATAACCTACTTTCAAGTTTACTGACAGAGATTACGCTATCTGCTAACTATATTTCTTTTTTAGGGAAACAGTTTATGAATCCGGTTGCTGACGGAGCTTTTGGAAACTATAAATACTTTATTACCGGACTTGAAGTAACCGACCGAGACACTACTTGGTGCATCGAAATTTATCCCAAACGCCCCTTTGATGCCGTTTTTAAGGGTAGAATGTATATCGAAAACAAACGTTGGGGAGTCAGAAAAATTGACCTTACAATGAATACTGACCCGAATATTAACTTTGTAGAAGGTATTCGCATTCGCGCACAAGCTGACGAAGTAAATGGTAACTGGGTTACAACCCTAAGCGACGTAGAAGTCAATTTCAAAAACGACCCTAATAAAGTGGGCATTATCGGCCGAACTTCCTCTATGAAATATAACTATACCCTAAACCAACCCAAAGACGATAAATTTTTTAAAGAAACCCTTGAAATTGAAACCGGAGCAGGCGATAAACAAAAAGAATATTGGAAAGAAAGCAGACGTTCTCCCTTAGAACATAGTGAGCAACTTGGCTATAACTTAATTGATACCCTCAAAACAAAAAGTATCTGGACTGTTGTGGTAAACACAATGGAATTTGTTACTACCGGTAAAAAAGAATTCAAATATTTTTCAGTAGGGCCTTATTCTCAGTTATTTACTTTTAATGTAATAGAAGGTCCCCGAAACAGGGTTGGGCTTTATACCAATACTGCTTTTTCTAAAAAATGGTATTTTGGCGGGCACATCGCTTATGGCTGGAAAGATAGGAAGCTCAAATATAATGCTGAGATAAGCTATAAGCTTTCCATAAAACCCAAAGTTCAGGTAGGGGTAAATCGCACCCAAGAAATAGAGCAAGCCGGCTACCCTAACTTCGTTAATGATGGCACAGGTTTAATGACATCTCTACTTTTTAGGGTTCCTCTTCGGCAGATGAATTACTTTACAGAAACGAATCTGCGTTTATATGCAGATATTATGCGTGGTTTATCTGGAATCTTTTATGCTCGAGTACGTAGCTTCACGCCTTCTTCCGAGTTGGATTTTTACTATTCAAATTCCGAAGGCAGAAAAGTCCATGAATTTCAAAACACAGAGTTCGGAACATCTTTAAGGATCTCATTCAAAGAAAGTTATATCTTGAAAGGCGGCAGCAAAGTTTATACAGGTTCAAGATTCCCGCAATTTTACTTAGATTTAGCTGTTGGGGTTCGGCATTATGCTTCAAATTCAAGGTTACGTGAACTGCATTTATCCGGTGGCGATTTTAATTACCAGAAAATGGCGCTATCCATGACTGATAAGATGAAATTAGGCCGTTTTGGATATATTAACTATACTTTTACAGCCGGAAAAGTCTTTGGGGTGTTGCCTTATCCTAATTTGTATGTATTTCGCGGCAGCCAGTCTTATGCTATGGATCCTATTGGGGCAAATCTGGGCGCACTTGCATCTGTTGCCGGCTCCAATCGTTCCAGCACCTACGATCCGGTAGGGTTTAATTTAATGTATTTTTATGAGTTTATTGCTGACCAATACTTTGTTGGCGGCTTTGACCACCACCTTGAAGGGTGGATTCTGAATAAGTTTCCGTTAATCCGAAAACTGAAACTTAAAGAGGTACTATCCCTCCGAGCTGCCTACGGAACTTTAACACAAGCTAACAAAGACATTAATAATCAGACGATTCAGGCTCCTGATAAACAGCCTTATTTGGAAGCCGGTGTCGGAATTGAAAATATCTTAAAAATCTTACGTACCGATTTTGTGTGGCGTTTAAACTACCACAATCCTACCCCGCCATTACCAATACGTAAGTATCGGTATAATTTCGGTATTCGATTCAACCTTTCCATCAGTTTTTAGCTCTTAGAAAGGATAGCCGATGCCAATGTTGTATTGAAAGCGGCTGCCGCCAATATCTTTGGGGAGTTTTTTTACTACAAAATCGTTTAGGTCTGGGGCAAAAATTTGCTGCCCTAAATCCATCCTGAGAATTAAAAAAGAAAAGTCAAACCGCAGCCCGATACCGCTGGCAATACCGAGCTTTAGATTTTCGGCAGAGAGTTTTCCGGCACTTTCTTCAAAGCCCCCATTTTTAGAAAACCAGACATTGCCCATATCCGTAAAAACAGCTAACTCTAAAAAACTAACCAAATCTTGCCGCCATTCTACATTAAATTCAAACAGATATTCTCCGCCGGGCGTAACTAAATTAGAGTACTTTATATCATCCAATTTAAGCCTTCCGGGTCCTAAAGTATTTGATTGCCAGCCTCTTACTGAGTTAATGCCCCCCGAATAAAAACGATTCTCAAAAGGAACTATTTTGGTAAAATTCAGCCCACGCGCCCAACCTAACATATTTCGGATAACAATTTCTCCGGTTTTACTTAACGGAATAAAGAACCTTAAATCTGCACTAAGGCGTAAAAACTGCCCATAAGTATAGTGATTTTCAACTTTTCCATCCCGAATTTCGTTATCGCCGCCTCCGTGCAGCCGTTGCAGCCAATCAATGATAAACGGAATATTCCCCCCAAGTTCACCCCCAACTTTAAAGGTATGATGAAAAAAGCGTTGATTCTGAACTTTATTTGTATAAAAAAAATAATAACTCGAAAATGAGTTTAAACGGGGTGAAAAATCCCTTAAAATTAATTTAGATAATGCTGGATTTAGGTTTTCTAAAAATCCACTGCGTAAATCACTATTAACAATGGAGAAATTAATCGGTGTAAATATACTTTTTGCTTTATAGCTAAATGGAATGTGATACCAAATATAGCTTGTAGAGATACTTAGGCTTGTCCGGAGAAACTCACGTCTATTTTCATTATTAACGATAAAGCTGAAATTGGTTATTGGGTTATATTTGCTTAAATCTTTATTGGGGTCTATCGGGAATAATAATCTGGGGTAAGTTAAAATCATTTTTCCGCCATATTGATAAAACCCTTCTATTGGAGATTCTGGATTGACTTTGTAAAAGCTGACATTGCCATTTCCGCTGATATTCAATTGTTCGGCTCTTTTGAAAAGGTTTTTATTGCGAAACTGGATATTACCTCCTATGCCGGGCAAGCTGGAGTTTAGCCGTTTATCTTCTGTTTGAAAAACCTCTGCACCCAGCCGAATATCTAAACGAGGAAGCAAGGTCATATCAAATGTTACATCTAAAATATTGAGCGAATCATTAACATCATAACTCAAAATATTGCGCTTTAAAATCCCCAAATCTTGTAGCTTTTGCTGAGTCTGCCGTGCATTTTGCAAAGCATAACGTTCATCTGCCCGAAGCAAAATTCGCTGATTTAAGAAATTCATATTAAGAGACTTAAATACAGAGTGATTAACTTCATAGTAGATACTTGGAGCAGGTTTCAGCTTTCTAATAGGGATTCTAAATGTCTTGCGAAAGTTATCATCTATGGAATCAGAACGAAAAACAAGCATCGTATCTACAGTTAATAACGAGCTTTGGTTTATCTTGAGGGTTACATTACGGATATGATAAACATCTTGGCTATCCGGCAATATAGTTTCAATCGTTAGATATTTTATTTCGGGTGTTGCTTTTTGGAATATCTTAAAAATATTTGACGGTGGTGGGTCTTTACGGTATTGTAATTGGTTGCTGGTATCTACAATGTAGCTGATATAGGCTGCCGACATTCTGAAGTAACCATTATCCCGCATTTTTTGGGATATTCGTTCTCGTTCTTGAATCAGCGTACTTTCGTTGTATAAATTTCCAACTTGCAGAAGGCTATTTTCGCTGACCAAAGCCTTAACGGCTGAATCTGAACACTTAAACTTTATTTCCCGAATGATGTAGCCCGCATTTTCAGTAACTTCATACACAATATTTGTTTTGGCTACGTTTCTGCTAAAAATAGTTTCTGATAATTTGTATGAAACTGTTGCATCTAAGTAGCCGTTTGCGTAGCAGATACTTTGCAGTGTTTTGGCATCTTTGGCTAATGAAGCAGAGTCAACTAAATTCGGCTGTTCGCCTATTATATCCCGAAACCACCGAATAGCCGGCGATAAATAATACTGTTTAGGATCTATTTTTTTGTAAATTTTTTTGAGTGGAGAGCGACTTTTTTCTAAATCTAAACCAAAGTTATAGAACGTTAAGAGCAGTTTGGGAAAAACAATTTGCTTGTTTGAATGGACTTTTATCCCGGGTTGTAGAATTTCACTTGATATAAAATGATTTCCACGAATAACGGGGTCTTTGTTGATTAAAATTTGGCCACGAGTCAAGTGCCGAGTATTATCACAAGACGATAGCATTATCAACCAAAAGATTGATAACCAAATAATTTCATGATTTTTATAGAAAATTATGCAAATTTTTCTACCAAACATTTTCCATCTTTTGAACCGACTTTTCCCACAGCCATATCTTTTGCATGAAAAAATAGCAGTAGCCAGTTGTTTTGGCAAGCTGCCTCTAAAACTTCCTGCCTAATTTGCTGCGACTTTCTACCGTCTGTATCATATTTTGCGATAAAATTCATGTTCATTTGAATATTATCCGGCACAACATCCCCGCCGTAATAAACTGTATTGTAACCGTCTGTCAATAAAAAAGATTGATGAGACGGGCAATGCCCGCCGGTATGTTGATACGATAATTGAGCATTAATATGGCCGTTTCCCTCTACTAAAAGAAGACAATTATTTCTTTCTAAGCTACTTAGCTTTTGTAATAAATAGGTATTTTGGTTCTGATTAGCATCATCTAATTCTTGGCGTTGAATAATATAGCGAGCGTTCGGAAATAATGGCATCCCGGCTTCATCAGTCATTCCGTTGCTATGATCAAAATGTAAATGGCTCATACAAACATACTTAATAGATTCCGGCTTATATCCGGACAACCGTAAGTTCTCTATAATATGATAGCTATTACCATGCCTATAACCAAGTCCAGTATCAAATAAATACGTTTCACCATCCAAATCTACCAAAAAGGGTTGGATATGAACTATCAACGAACCTTTTCTATCAGCCGCTTTATCAATTTTAGGGTCAAAAGGAATTAGCTTTTTGTCTAATCCGATAGAATAAATACCTTCTGAAAGGGGAACTATTTTCATACAAACAACAAATTATATTGATACACCCAAAGTTAAATTTATAAAACCTCTAATACAAAACCTTTTAGGTATTCCCCTTCGGGGTAAAAAACATTGATTGGGTGGTCTGGTGCTTGGTGTAATTGGTGCAATATTCGTACATTTCGTTTTGAATCTACAGCAGCAGCAAAGATTATTTTCTGGAAAAGCTCTTTATCAATATGTTGTGAGCAAGAGAAGGTAAACAAAATGCCGCCGGGTTGTATTTTGCGCATTGCTTTTAGGTTTATTTCTTTATAGCCTCTACTGGCTTCGGCAATGGCTGTATGATTTTTAGAGAAAGCGGGCGGGTCTAAAACAATGAAATCATAATGATTTTCAGGCATTTGCTTTAAGAAGTCAAAGCAATCTGCAACGTGAAATTCACAGGGTATTGGCGTATCTTGAAATTGGTCATAATAAATTTCAATATTTTTTTTTGCTTGTTCAATTGCGATTTTTGAAATATCTACTGACGTTATAGATTTAGCCCCGCCTGCGATAGCATAGACTGAAAAAGCTCCGGTATAGCAGCAAAGATTTAAGGTAGTGCGTCCGTGTGCATAGCGCTGAAACAGTGTGCGATTATCCCGTTGGTCTAAATAAAAACCGGTTTTTTGGCCAAACTCAACATTTACTTCAAAAGAAAAACCGTTTTCCTTAATGAGAGTTAGTTGTTTTTTTCCTAAAATCCACTGGTTTTCAGCTGCCTGTGATGAGTTTCCTCTTTCTTCTTTTTGAATAATGTGCTGAATATTTTGGTTTTGTATCCATTCTGTAAGCGTTGGCAGTAGTTTTTTCATGCCGGTTGTTCTGGCTTGGATTACGGCGGTGTCGTGATAGACATCTAAAATTAGCCCGGGGAGATTATCGCCTTCGGCAAATATCCAACGCCAAGCGTTTGTTTCTGTATTTTTTAGCTTTTTTCGAGCTTCTCGTGCTTTTGTGAATTTTTGAAACCAATATTCTTTTGTAAAAAGATTGCCTTCAATATTTCCAAAGTGAAATAATCGGCAGGCTATTGAGGCTTTTTCGGTATAATGGCCATAACCCAAAATCTCGTTATTAGCAGAGCATACCGCTACAATATCTCCATCAAAACAGTTATCTTGTTTTTGGATTCCGCCAGAAAATATCCACGGATGAAGGTTTAAAACGGATTTTTCTCTGCCTTTACGCAGATAGACTTTGGGATAAATTTTATTGGATAGTTCTTCCATGTTCGTAAAGTTCTGATAAACTGCGTATTAAGAATTGAGTGAGTGGTACTGCAAGTTGAAATCCATGCATAATCTGCGGAATAAAATCAGGAGAGGTTGCCTCAGAACGAGTAAAAAAATGCTCAAAGTAAAAACTTTTATAGTAAATATCCGGTGTTTCTTCAGCGTATTCTGAAAATTCCGGAGGCAACCTTTTGTTTTTATCTCCCCGTAAAGTCCCCCAAAATTGTACAAATTCTGGATTTTGAATGATTTTATTCCATTCCTGCGCTTGATAGAATATTTCTTGGCGAACCAAAAACAGCGCGTCTTTTTCTAACTGGTAGCTTCCGCAGGCCAAAAAACAGTCTTTGATATCCAAATGCAGATAAAATCCCGGGAGAATGCTTTTTTTCCCGCCGGGAGCTACATACACTGAAGCGTGTGTTTTGTAGGGACTTTTATTTTTACTAAATCGAATATCTCTATTAACTCTAAACAAACAGTCTTCCGGTCTCTGGCGAAAATCTTGATGAACCGTAGAAAACTCGGTGATAATTTGAGCTGCTATTTGCAATAACGGTCTTTTTACATATTCTTCGTATTGCTTTTTATTTTCGGTAAACCATTCTTTATGGTTCTGTTGAGATAATTGTTCAAAGAATGTAAAAAGCTCATTTGTAATCATATAGAATTTTGAGATTGATTTGCAGGGATTTGGTTAGTCTGTCAGGAATATTTTTTTCAGGAGGGTTGCTTCTTCTGGTTTCATTCTGCCGGCAAGAATCAAGCGGAGCTCTCTTCGGCGCATAGCAGATTCATGCAGTTTTTTTTCCCTATCTGTTTGAGGTGCTAATGTGTTTACCGGCAGAGGTTTACCGTTTTTATCAACGGCAACAAAGGTATAGTATGCTGAGTTAGCTACGCGGGTTTCGGCGGTCAGCCAGTTTTCTGCAAGCGCATCAATTTTGACTTCCATAGAGCTGGTGAATGCACGTGTAACCTGTGCTTTCAAAATAACTAACTCACCTAAGCGAATAGGAGAGCGAAATTCTACATAATCCACAGCCGCCGTTACCACAGTTTGGTTAGAATGCCGGCCAGCAGCTATAGCCGAAACAATATCCATCCAATGCATTAACCTACCACCCATCAAATTCCCTAATGTATTTGTGTCATTGGGTAAAACCAGCTCCGTCATTTGGGTAAATGAGTCTTGAGGAGATTTCTCTATAATCGTCATGCAACAAAATTACGGGTATTTTTATTCACTGAAAGAACAATTGGATTCTTAAAAAACGTATTTTTACCGAATATTTTCTTCATAGATACTTTACCGAAGCTATGCGTTGGATATTGCTAACTTTTTTCTTCTGCCTTTCACTATCCACCAATCTATTGGCACAAAACTCTAAAAAGCCCATAGATACCAGCCTTAAGATAAAGCAACATCGCTTAACCCCTGATTTTGTGTATATTGACTATTCAATTCCGCTGGGAGGTATGGTGGAAGTTAAAATATTTAATGCAGAGAATACCCGCGTTTGGCGGGAGCAATACATCCGCTCTAAATCCGGTGATGCCACCGTAAAAATCCCCATTAAAACCAAAAGCGGAAAAATACTTTTTACTCCCGGAAGTTACAACTACACAATGAATTATAAAGGAGTTATTTCCAAAAGCTCTTTTACTTTTGGGAAATAACCTATGCTTTACTCTATGACCGGCTACGGAAAATCAAAATTCAGCAGCCCAACACAGTTTATATCTACCGAAGTTAAATCTATTAATAGCAAAGGACTTGATGTCATAATCCGTATGCCGGAAGGCTATGGTGAGTTAGAATTAGATATTCGAAATATTATTGCCAAACAGCTACATCGGGGAAAAGTTATGGTTGTCATTTCGATAAACCAACTAACTACCCAAAACAATCCGGAAATAATAAACCGAAAAAAACTCTTAGAATTATACACACAATTAGTTGATATTCAAAAAGAACTCAAGCTAAGCTATCCTATTTCTCTGGAAACATTAGCCGATAGCCGATATTTATCGCAAACGACTTCTGAAGAAAATCCGGAATCTTTTCCCTATATTTTGGACTCTTTGTATCAAGCCCTTGAGCAAGTAATCCAAACCAGAAAACAAGAGGGAGCTTCGATCCAAAAACAATTTAAAGCCGGAATAGCCGATATTACCCAAAAATTATCCCAAATCTCTATTTGGGAACAAGAAAGAATCCCTGCTATTAAAACCAAATTATTGCAGCAACTTAATGACCTGAAAACCAGCACCGATAGAGACCGTTTGGAACAAGAGCTTATCTATTATCTTGAAAAGTTAGATATTACAGAAGAGAAAAAACGTCTGGCAGTTCATCTTAAATTCTTTCAGCAGACTATGGAAAAAGAAAACGAGGCCGGTAAAAAATTAGGGTTTATTGCTCAGGAAATAGGGCGCGAGTTAAATACATTGGGAAATAAAGCCAACCATATTGAGATTCAACAGTTAGTAGTTGGGATGAAAGATACCTTAGAGCAGATTAAAGAGCAGTTAGCTAATGTGGTATAGGTTTTTGATTATTGGATTTTTTGTAAACTGTTTTTTTAGCCTCAGTGCACAGGTTAGTATTCGGGATTCTACCATATCTTTGGTAATGGTTTCGCCGGTTTACTGCGGCTACCTACCCGGCGGAGATATGCTTAACCGTTTTGGCTATACCTCTGTCGTGGGCTTAGAAGCTGGCTATAAGCATCGTTCAAATTTTTATGCTACGATAACTGCCGGATTTTTATTTGGTGAAACCGTTAAGGAACGAACTTTATTTAAAGATTTAGTAACCTCTGCCGGCTTATTAATTAATCAAAATGGAAATTTGACATCGGTAGGGGTTCAGGAGCGAGGCACTATCATTCCGCTACGGTTTGGTAAAATCTGGCCTATTCATCTCATCACTAAAAACCCCAATAGCGGCGTTTATACCGAAGTAGGTGTGCAGTTTTTAGAACATTATATTCATATTTTAACGGATAAAAACGTCCCGATGTTAGTTGGAAAATATCTTAAAGGATATGACCGTTTAACTTCCGGTAGCGGCGTTCTCGTCTCTGCCGGCTACCGCTTCTTTGGAAACCGCCGCGCCATAAACTTTTTAGTAGGTTTTGACTTTAGCTATAATCAAACAAAGGCCAGAAGACCTTATGACTTTGACCTAAAACAATATTCATCCCAAATTAGAAAAGATATTTTATACGGATTTCGCTTAGGCTGGACAGTTCCCTTGTATAAACAAGCTCCAGAAAAACAGTATTTCTTTTAAAAAGCAGCTTTTTAGTAGCCATTTATAGCTTGTTTAATCCCTACATTTAACCAACAAGCCTAAGTTTCATACCAATAACTATATTTTTTCTACCTTTGAATACTTTTAAAAGTAAGTTACTTTTAAAATAATCTCTCTTTACTCAACTATCTTAAACCATAACTATGCTAAATCTCTCAAACTCAAAAAATCTCACCCGAATTGGCGTGTTTTATGATGGAAACTACTTCAATCATGTTAGCAATTATTATTATTATTTCCATCCCTCAAAAAGTAGAATCAGCATTTCAGGCTTACATGGGTTTATCAAAAACCAAATAGCCTTACGAGAAAATACAACGGAACAATTTTGCCATATAGTTGATGCTCACTACTTTAAGAGTAGGTTAAATGCCAAAGATACTTCACAAAAAAACAATCAATTATATTATGACCGTGTTTTTGATGATATTTTGATGTCCGAAGGAATCGTTACACATTATTTACCCATCAAAAACGCCGGTTTTAATTTTCGGCAGGAAAAAAGCATAGACGTTTGGTTGGCTTTAGAAGCCTTTGAATTAACACTTTACAAGAAATTTGACATCTTAGTCTTACTTGCTTCTGATGGTGATTATGTGCCCTTAATTCGGAAACTAAATACACTCAGCACACGGGTTATGATTATCTCTTGGGACTTTGAATATAAAGATGAAAATGAAGTACTTAGGGCAACCAGAACATCGCACGAGCTGCTGCAAGAGGTAAGCTACCCTATCGCTATGCATGACATAATCGAAAATGGCCTTAAAAATAATGACCCTATCCTTGAACGCTTATTTGTGCCTGCCAACCGAGAACGCAAACGCGAAATAACCAG
The DNA here is from genome assembly GCA_026932145.1 of Bacteroidia bacterium. NCBI lineage: Bacteria > Pseudomonadati > Bacteroidota > Bacteroidia > Bacteroidia bacterium. The sequence goes on along the minus strand of JAIXKT010000007.1, from coordinate 29,482 downwards.
ACAAGCAACACTACTATCCAATGAATTTAAAACAAGCCAAATACTATCCTTGCATAATGGCTATGGATTCATAAAATACGCACCTAATAACCTATATTTCCATCATTCTAGCGTAGAAAATGTTGATTTTAATGACTTACTGCAAAATGATACCATTCAATTTAAAATAGCTTTAAATGAAAAAGGCCAAGAAGTAGCAATTGAAATCAATTTGATAGAAGAACCTGTAGCTGAATAAAAAGCTGATTATCAGATATTAATATTGTTTTTTTAGTTTAATTTCTAATACTTAGAAATCCTAATTATTTTCATTCATTGATACCCGGCGGTTTATTCTGGGAATAAAAGTCTTTGTTCATAATACCTATTTGATTTTAAAGAAACTTGCTTGTAAATTTGGCATCAAATCTGCTATAAACAACTTATATGTTAAAATTCATCGGACAGCGAGGCTACTTAGGAATTTTAGTATTAATTTTACTGGGTGGCTTAACTTCTTTGGCATTAAAGGACGTTATATTAGAGTTTTCTAATGTACCATTTCGGATTATATTTTCGTTTTTCTTTAGTGTATTGCCGGGCGTTTTGTGGTTAATCTTTTTTTATTATCAAGATGAGCATGAAAAAGAGCCATTGAAACTTTTGATAGGTGTTTTTATTTTATCGGCTATTGCGGCAAGCGGCTTTGCCTACCCATTAGAGCAATTTTTTAAAAAAGAATCAGAACTTTTAGACCGCTCTAATCTAAGTGTTTGGATCAATGCCGTTTGTGTATTAGCTGTTTGTCAGGAGTTCACAAAGTTTTTAGTGTTAAAACACGTAATATACAACCATAAAGAATTTAATGAGCCGGCAGACGGCATTATCTATGGAGCAGCTACCGGTTTGGGCTTTGCCGCAATGTATAACTTTCTGTATCTAAACTCCTTAGAATCATTGAATATGGATATTGTTCCAATCAGAATCATTGAGTTTTACTTAATTTCAGCCGCTTTTTCCGGTGTAATGGGTTACTTTTTCAGTCAAGCAAAATTCAACTCCCAAAATCCAGAACGCACCCTATCTATCGGGTTCTTAGTAAGTTGCATCCTAAATGGATCTGTGGTTTTCATTGCTAATAAACTACATGGTATTGACTATAACGCATGGAATATCATGATATTCACTACGATTTTAGTAGTTTCGGTATTCACATTTTTATTCATTATATTAAAAACAACAGTAGAAAAATCCCCTTTCAGAACATAGACCTATGATAAAAGAATTATTTAAAACAGTCAGTTATGGTGTGGTTGGGTTGGCAGCCATAATGTTATTGATTGGCTATTTTTCAAATCAGGCTTCTTTAAGTAAAAGAGATTTTGCTAAAGAAAAAACCCTTTTCAAATACTATGGTACTTGGACTGTGCTTTCCGAAGATAGAGCAGATTCTATTTCTCTTATGTTGAAACGGGATCCCGAAGTACGAATCAACGTTGTGGTAAGCCCTGCCGGCTCAAATACTACTTTTGCCCCTGATTTTATCCAAAATATCCATAATTCCCAAGTATTTTCGGATTACAAACCCATGAAAGTTAGCCAAACCAAAGTAGGTAAGTTTGAAAAATCCACCCGAATTGATTTTTCCTTTATAGATAAACACGCAAACCCCACCCAAGTACCAACCGTTTTTTTGGGAACCGACTGGATTATCGAGCAATCCGGAAAGCAGGTAGTTCTTTCATTGATTGCACCTGCCGATAAACACACTAATTTTTTGACCGATTTAACGCTCATTTCAAATACTATCTCTTTTTAATTTTTTCTACGCAATGACTTATAGAAGGCTATTTATCATACTGAGTTTTATACAGTTATTATCACCGGTTGTATTGCATGCTCAACTTAGCTTAGAGCAGATTATAGAAAAATATTATTCTTCGGTTGTTAAAATCGTTATTGTAGATTCAATAAAGAACACTTTAAGTCGTGGTACCGGGTTTATTGTAACCAGTGACGGAGCTATATTTACGAACCACCACGTTGTAGGGAGCAGTGAATGGGGCGATGAAGACGAGAGCTATGGAAAAATTTATGCCCAAGTGATGCGCAAAAACGGGAAAATATCTTCCCCATCTGATTATGAGTTGTATTTGTGTAAAATAGAATATTACAGTAAAGAAGAAGACTTTGACGGAGCTTATCTGCGTATTGTTAGCACTGCTGATGGTAAACCCGTTACACGAAAATTCTCTCCAATACAAATCGGCAACTCTGATGCACTAAAAACCGGTAATGACTTATTTGTATTAGGATACCCAGACCAAGGAGAAATAGACAGAGGTATTACGGCCGTTTTTAATGCACCCCTGTTTGTAACCAAAGGTATTGTTTCTGGATTTAAACCCGGCTTTGTGATAACTGATGCCAGAATTACCCCTGGCAATAGCGGCGGCCCCGTTATTGACAAAAATGGCAAAGTTATCGGATTAGCAACCAGATACTATCCGCAAACACTTATTGGCTTAATCGGAGGCATAAACAATATGTACTACATTGCCAAAGACATTAGAACAGCTATCGGTATTTTGAAACCTGCTGACTTGACGTTTAGCTTTCAGGCGTATCAAGCTACTAAGCGGGTGCCTCCACGGACTAACAGCACAATGGATATGGCTGGCGGAAAAGGCGGACTCTCCCTCGGGGGAACCGATAAGGGGCCAGGATTATCCAAAGAAAAAGAAACGCCCAATGCCCCCAAATCCAAAGACCCCGTATTTGTAACCGGGTTAGTGAAAAACTCAGACTCCGGAAAACCAATTTCAGGAGCTTACGTTGGATTAGGAATTATGAAATCCGGAAAATGGGAATATATAGCCGGCGCAAAATCCGGAATAGACGGCTCTTTTACCATGTTCCCGTCCATAACACCCGGAAATTATCTCTTCCGAGCAACCTGCGAAGGCTTTGAAGATGTCGTGGACGTTGAGTTAGACATCTATAAAGGTAATTATGACGAACTAAGTATCAAACTGACCAAAAGATAATACCTGATACCGCTAATTTAATCAGCTTATTTTAAAGGCTATAAACTCACTTTATAGCCTTTACCTCAAACTGAACCGTTGTTGTATTTCCCAACTCATCTTGACAAGTGAGTGTATTTGAACCTACCGGCGGAGAAATAAAAAACTCTTCATGGCTTGCTGCTTGGCGAATAAACAAGTTATTCAGATACCAAAAATACGTATTTGCTGTAGATTTAGGAGCCGCAGCAACCTTTAGCTGAATCGTTTCTTGAAACAAAGCAGTGTAAACAGTTCTATCCGCCGGAGAAACTATTTTTGGGGGTGATTCAGTTACAATATTACCACACAAAGGATTATGAATCGGAATTTTGGGTATAGTTAAATTCTGGCTTAATAACCATGAATTTAGCTCCGGCGGGTAAGTTGTAATTGTATCCCAAATAAAATTCTGCGTAGGACAGCAGGCATTACAATAGCGGATTTGTCTATTTGTTGAAACCCTAAAAATCTGTTCATATTGACAAATACTGGTAGAGATAGCATTATCCAGCATCCAAGTTGTTTTGAAACTTTTACATTTATTACTAATAGATTCGCCGGATAATGCACAGACTTTTTGGGAAATAACGGCATCAGGTTTGATGAACCAGCCGCCTGATGTTTGTTGGGAGAGTGCTATCAAGAGGTCAAATAGCAGCGGCGTTGCTGTTCTATTTCCCTGTAAATCAGCGATTCCTTCTCCGGTAAAATTCCCAAGCCAAACACCAACAGTCATTTGGGGGGTAAAGCCAACCGCCCAAGCATCTTTTCTACCATAACTTGTTCCCGTTTTCCATGCAATGCGGGGTAATGTTTTTGCCCCAAATTGAATCGGTAAATCTGGCCTATCTGCATCACTGAGTATCTCCGCAATGATCCAAGCTGCCCCCGAACTAATTATCTGTTTCGGTTTTTCCAAAGAATCTGATGACGTAAAAATCACCGGATAATAATAGCCTTGATTTGCAAAAGTACTATATGCGGTTACTAACTCTAAGAGGGACACTTCGCACCCCCCTAAGATTATAGATAATCCTAAGTCTTTTTTTCGTTTGGCTATTTTGCTAAACTTCCAGTCAGATAATTTTTCTATAAAACGATTTTGTCCATAACTGACCAGAAGCCGAATGGCAGGTAGATTTAAAGAACGGGACAAGGCTTCGGAGACAGTTACCCAGCCGGAAACGTTACCATCAAAGTTTTCCGGCTGGTATCCTAAATATTCAAAAGGTAAGTCTAATAGTTTTTTTTGAGGCGTAATTAATCCTTCGTCTATTGCGAGGCTATATAGAAACGGCTTTAAAGTAGAACCCGGCGAACGATATGCTCTAACGCCATCCACTTGACCCTGAGTGTTTTGGTCAAAAAAACTATGGGAACCTACATAAGCAGTAATTTTGTGCGTTTGGTTATTTAACACACATACTGCTATATTTTGAATCAAAGGGCTGATGCGGCGTTTATAGTTTGAAACAATTTGCTCCACTTTTTGTTGCTCTTTTAGCTGTATTGTAGAATAGATAATAGATTGATTTGTATTTTTTTGTGTTAAAAAGCGGGCTATATGTGGTGCAAATGTTGGGCGCTTTATGGCCGAAGATTCTATGGGTTCTTCTAAGGCATTGACTAAATCGGCTTTTAGGATGTAGCCTTTTTGATGGTAATAACGCATCCAGAAATCCCGCGCTTGTTTAATTCGTTGGTTATTTTTCCCCAACCGTAAAGAATTAGGCTGGTTGGGAATAACTGTAAATAATGACCATTGTGCTACACTTAGGTTTTTGGGGTGTTTCTGAAAGTAAAAAAAGCTGGCTGCCCGAATTCCTTCAATATTTCCCCCAAAGGGGATTAAGTTGATGTATAATTTTAATATTTCGGTTTTAGAAAGTATTGATTCTAACTGCCAAGCCCGCACCATTTCGATAATTTTATTTTTCCAGGTGCGTTCACGTGGCTCTAATAAACGCACAACTTGCATCGTTATGGTAGATGCTCCCGATATTCGCTTTTGTCTTAGCACATTATGAAATGCTGCCCGAAAAACTGCTAAAGGATTAACACCCAAGTGATAATAATAAAAATTATCTTCTTTGGTCAATAATGCTTTTAAATATTCTGGGGATAAATCATTTAGGTTGGTTTCAAAACGCCATTTATCATCGGAAGCCAGATAGGCATGAAGCAGTACAGAATCTTGGTCATAAACAAGGCGTGAATACGGTAAAACGTAAGTAACGGGGAAGAAGTAGTTTAAAATAAGTGTTAAAAGCCCGCCTAAAATAGCAAGTAATAGTAAAAACTTGATTGGTTTGAAAAGCCAAAAACCTGATAGCGTTGCTATCAGGTTTTTGGTTAGTATAAAAAGATTTTTAGCGTCAGAACCCAATTGCATAATAGGCTTTGGTTCCGGTTGGGTATTTTCCTTCGATGAGTATTCCACCGGATTTGTCGGCGATGGCACGTTCAATATCCTTTATGGTATAAACTTCCCGTTTGTCTATGTGGGTGATTACGAATCCTTCTCGAACGCCAGCTTCTTTGAGTTTGCCATTCAGTAATTTGGATACTTGGATGCCGGCATTTAGGTCTAATTTTTTGAGAACATCTTCTGTTGGTTCTTTAAATTCAGCACCTAAGATGGCTGTTGCTTCGGATTCACCTTTTTTGACTACTTCGGTATTTCCAGCTTTGTTTTTCAGCACTACTTCGGTTGTTTTTTCTTTTCCTGCTCGAATGTAGGTAACTTTTACTTTGTCGCCGGGGCGGTGTTTTCCAATTTGTTCTTGTAGTTCTGAGGTACGGTTTACACGGACATCTCCTATTTTGATGATAACGTCTCCGACTTCAAGGCCGGCTACTTCTGCTGCACTTTTGGCGTTTACACCTTCTATAAAAACACCAACTGCTTCTTTTAAGTGGCTATCTTCGGCGATTTTAGCATCTACATCTTTGATAACTACCCCCAAGAATCCGCGCTGCACTTCACCGTATTTTAATAAGTCATCTACTACTTTTTGAACAATTGCTGAAGGTACGGCAAAGGAATATCCGGAATACGAGCCGGTTTGGGTTGCAATGGCGGTGTTAATACCCACTAATTCTCCACGAGTATTCACCAAAGCTCCGCCGCTATTACCCGGATTAACAGCTGCATCCGTCTGAATAAAGGATTCTATTCTGAATTTATCATTTAAAATATTGATACTGCGCCCTTTTGCGCTAACAATTCCGGCAGTTACTGTGGAAGTTAAGTTGAAAGGATTCCCTACGGCCAAAACCCACTCTCCTACTACGAGTTTATCGGAATCCCCAAAATTAAGGTATGGAAGTCCGGTTTCTTTAATTTTCAGAAGTGCTAAATCGGTAGAGGGATCTGTGCCAATAACAGTAGCGGTATAAGTTCGGTTATCATGTAGCGTAACCTGAATGGTATTTGCATTTTCAACTACGTGATTATTAGTAACTACGTAGCCATCTTGGGATAAAATAACGCCGGATCCGGTTCCTTCACGTGGGCCATATTGCTGTGGAAGATTATCTCCAAAAAAGTCCCGAAATGGTGCAAAAAGATCATCTTCGGGAAAACCATTTTTATTAGATGATTTTCCCCCCGTAGATATTGACTTAATGTGAACTACGCCCGGTGTGGCTAACTGTGAAGCTGCGGTAAAATCAAGGCAATTTTGGGGTTTATCATCTTTAAAATAATCTGTAAAGGCAACCCGCTGACGTTCTGCAAAAGACTGAGTAGCATTATGTTCTGGAGTAGTAACTTTATAAATACCTACGGACAAAAGCCCCCCTAAACAAGCTGCTAAACCTAATTTAATATAATCATTCATTGTAGTTAGTTTTTGTTGTGAATATAACGTAAATACAGCATTACAAGTTGTATTATTTCCCAAAAAATCGTTTAACTGCCAAAAACCAGCATTTAACAATGGTTTTTGGCAGTTAAAAATGTGTATTTTAGGGTTTCTTAGCTTACCTCTATTGAAACTGCGTTCGGTTTAGAATTGTCTTTTGGGATAACTAATTTTAAGATTCCATCTGTATAAGTAGCTTGGATAGCTTCTTTTTTGATATTTTTAGGCAAGAAGAAACTGCGTGAGAAGTTTCCGTAGCTTCTTTCTACGCGGTGCCATGTTTTGCCGGATTCACTTTTTTCAAATTGGCGTTCTCCACGAACGGTTAATTTGCCGTCTGCAACATCCACCTTGAAAGCATCTTTGGCTATCCCCGGTGCTTCTACATGAATCTGATAATCATCTTCGGTTTCTACAATATCGGTACGCGGAACGAAGCTACGTTCTGAAATACCGGATTGTAATTCCTGAAAGAAATCCTCGAAAGTGGGGCTTATAAATGATCCCCAAAAGTTTTTGCTCGGTTGAAGTTTTGAGTTTGTCATATATTTTTTTGTTTTTGTTGTGCCTCTCTACTATCGAACTTTGTGCCAAACTCAAATTTTATGCAGAAATAATATTGTTTATATCCAAAAACGGCCATTTTGCCATATTTTAATTTTAAAAAAAGCCAAAATGGCGTATTTCTGGATATTAATATGCAGTTTTTATGTTTCATAATTTAAACCGTAAGATAAAAGAGAGAATAGCCTTTAGAAATTTTTCTATTATTTTTACTAACATTCAAGGAATTATTTGGAATTAGTTTTGCAGAAAAATGGTTATAGGCAAGATATGTCCGTTGTTTACGTTACTCGCCGTGTTCATTTTAGTGCTGCTCATAGGCTACACAACCCGGTGTGGTCAGTAGAGCAGAATGAATCTATTTTTGGCTTGTGTAGCAACGCAAATTGGCACGGCCATAACTACGAACTTGAAGTAACCGTCAAAGGAACTCCTAATCCAGAAACCGGATATGTGCTGGATTTTAAAAAACTTAAAAAAATTTTAGAAACAGTTATTATTTCAAAAGTAGATCATAAAAACCTAAACCTTGATGTGGACTTTATGCAAGGTGAAATTTGCTCCAGCGAAAATTTTGCCATCAAAATTTGGCAACAATTAGAACCTCACTTTGAAAAAGACAACTTAGTTTCTATAAAACTCTATGAAACTGAACGAAACTTTGTGGAGTATCGAGGAGAATAGCTTTAACCAAAACACAGCATCATTATGGATATCAATACATTAAATAGAATTTTAGAAATTGGAAATGACCATTTAGCTACCAGTGCAGACACGCCCATTCGTCCCGATGCTTTTCATCTGAGTAATGATGAAAAAATAACCCTCATAGAGCGAAATTTTCGGGAAATTATGCACACTCTTGGTTTAGATTTAACCGATGATTCTCTCTCCGGAACGCCCTATCGGATAGCTAAAATGTATGTAGAAGAAATATTTGCCGGCTTAGACCCTCATAATGAACCCAAAATTGCACTTTTTGAAAATAAGTATCATTATGACCAGATGCTGGTAGAAAAAAATATTACGCTGTTTTCTAACTGTGAGCATCATTTTGTGCCCATTGTTGGGAAAGTTCATGTTGCCTATGTGCCAAACCAATACGTCATCGGACTTTCTAAGATTCACCGTGTTGTAAATTATTTTGCGAAGCGCCCGCAGGTACAAGAACGGCTTACTAACCAGATAGCCAACTATTTAGCGAAAACATTACAGACCCAGCACGTAGCCGTTTTGGTAGATGCTGTCCACTTGTGTGTGTCTTCAAGAGGAATTCAGGATACAACCAGCGCAACAGTTACCAGTTGCTATTTAGGAAAGTTTTTAGAACAGTCTTACCAAGAACAATTTATCGCCCAAATACAGCTATAACCTCCCAAAAATAACCTTAATTTGCCTAAAAGTTTAACTATATGCAGGATCCAACAGCTACCGTTCAATATACCGGAAACTTACGCTCTAATCTAACTCATTATTTATCAGGGAATAGCATCATAACTGATGCACCAAAAGACAACCACGGAAAAGGAGAAGCTTTTTCCCCTACAGATTTGGTGGCCACGGCTTTAGCCGCTTGTATGATTACTGTCATTGGGATTCATTTACAACAACAAAATATTGATGGGGTGGAAATGCAGGCTTCTATCAAAAAAGAAATGGCTTCTGCTCCCCGCAGAATATCTAAAGTTATAGTTGAACTTGTTTTTTCTGGAAAAGAACTAACTGAAAACCAGCGTGATAGCGTTGAAAGAATTGCCTATGCTTGCCCGGTAGCCAAAAGTTTACACCCAGATATTGTTCAGGATATTCAAATTTCGTATCGCTATAGTTGATAAAGTATCGGTAAATATAGCTTCACAACTATTATTCAAAAAGTATTTATTTAGTTGTTTCGTATGTATAATTACCTACAAAAAAGATACATAATTCTGAATCTTCCAAATTTTGGCAACTGTGCAGTACGATAGAGATCTATTTCAAAAGCGCAAATATTCACCAAATTAGCGAGGATCTACATCAATGATAATTCGCAAAGTGCTATCTTTATTTTTGGCATAAAAATCTGTAAGTAATTGAGTTAGGTTTTGTTTTGGTATTTTTGGGGAAATGTCTTTGGGGATTTTTAGCAGGAAATATTGCCGGTAATGATCTTGTATGCGTGGTATTGCCGGCGTTGTGGGGCCTAATATAAATCCTCCAAATATTTGATTCAGAATGCTTTGTAATACTGTAACTGCTTTGAGTAATATTTCGGCGTTTTTATGCTTCAATTCAATCCGAATTAACCGCGCAAATGGCGGGTAAAAGTAGTTTTTTCGGATTTGAAGTTCGGCAGATAAAAATACCGTAATGGGTTTTGTTAGTATCTCAAAAATCGGATTATCCGGGCATTTCGTTTGGATAAAGATAGTTCCATTTTTTTGATGCCTGCCTGTTCTGCCTGCTAATTGTGTAATCAACGAATAGGTGGATTCCTGCGCCCGAAAATCCGGTTGGAATAACAATCTATCGGCATCTAAAATCCCCGCAACGGTAACGTTTTCAAAATCCAACCCCTTGGTAACCATTTGTGTACCTATCAAAATATCAACTTCCTGTGCTGAAAACCGGCGCATCAGGTTGTTTAAGTCAAGGGTATTGGTAATGCTGTCAGAATCCATCCGCGCAATACGTATTTGAGGAAATAACTCTTGTAAATGAACCTCAACTCGTTCTGTGCCGTAACCTAAGTCATTTAAAGCACTCGCTTGGCATTTTGGGCAACGCTGCGAATACGGATTAGAATAGCCGCAGTAATGGCATATTATCTGATAGCTATGCAGATGCCCCGTCAAAGAAACATCACAATGCGGACAAACCGGAACATAGCCGCAAATATTGCATTGAATAACAGGTGCATAACCCCGCCGGTTTAAAAATAGAATTACTTGTTCTTTTTTTTGAATCGCTTCTTGAATGGCTTCTATCAACGTAGATGAAAATATCCCAACGCTTAGCTTATGCTGAATTTGGTGGCGCATATCTACTATTTTCCAAACCACCGGTTGAAGGTTAATCGCTTTACGCGGCAAATGAACCATCGTATATTGCTGATTAATAGCAGCTTGATAACTTTCTAAGGAAGGTGTTGCTGAGCCTAAAATAGCTCTTCCGCCCCAGATTTTGGATAGCATCAAGGCTGAATCTCGGCCATGATAGCGCGGAGCATCTTCCTGCTGCTTCAAAGAGCTATCATGCTCTTCATCAATGACAACCAAGCCAAGATTCTGAAAAGGTAAAAATATGGAAGACCGAACCCCAACCACAATCGGAAAATCACCTGTTTTGACACTGTTCCAGATTTCAACTTTTTCAGCAGAACGCATCCGGCTATGATATACAAGCATCTGATTACCAAAATGTTGTTTTAATTTAGTTACGATATGCTCCGTTAGGGAAATTTCCGGCAAAATGTATAAGCATTGCTTTCCTGCTTGTATTTGCTCCCGAATCAGTTCCATATAAACGTATGTTTTTCCGCTTCCGGTAACGCCCACCAACAAAACCGGTTTAACCGGATATTTTTCCCACGAATCTTGAATGAGAGAAACCGCCGTTTCTTGGTCTTTTTGTAATTTATAATTTGGCTCTTGGGCTTCTATTTCACTCAACCGGCTGACTGTTTCCGGCTTTAAAACAACCCATTGTTTTTCTACAAGAGATTTTATTACAGATTCACTACAATTAGCTTGCTCACATACTTGACTGATAGTCAGTATTTTATTTTTAATAAATGCTTGATAAAGTACTTTTAATACTTTTTCTTGCTTAGGCCCCCGTATTGTGTCAAGAATAGTTGATATTAGCTCTAAGTCTGTAAGCTGTGGGGCTAATGATACAAGGTATCTTATCTTAGGTTTGTAGCGAAATGCCGGTTCTTCTACTAACTGCATAAATCCGGCTTCTGCCCATTCTCGCAGCTGCTTTTTATAATTTTGATTACCAATTATTTCAGCAAATTCAACACTATTTCTGGGTTCAGATTTTAATAGTAATTGGTAGCATTGAGCTAATGTTGAATCGTATTTAGCTGATTCTTGAGGAAAGAGGCTTTGTTCTGGGTCAAAAGGCATCGTAATTTCTTCCGGGACAACTTCACCTCGCTGTACGTAAGTTAAACTTTCTACCGATAAGCCGGTTGGGAGTGCTGCCCGAACAGCTTCACCTAAGGTGCAACAGTAGTATTCCGCAATCCACTCAAGTAGCAAAACGGTATTGTGAGGCATGATAGGCTCTTCATCCAATACCTGAATAATTGAACTAAGGGCAGAAACCGGAATATTATTGTGGTAAGCTTCTGAAACTGAATAAACAATACCGGCATATAGTTTTTTTCCTATTCCGAAGCTAACCAATACCCGAACTCCACATTGGATTTTTGTGGTTAAAATCGGCGGAACTATGTACGAAAAAGTACACGGAATTGCCAATGGCAAAATGACCTCTGCAAACACAGATTTAAACTATAAGCCGGACGTTGTGCCGTTAACGGAAATGAAATACATAACTTTCAATGGCATTTGCCAACTTAAAGTCTGATTCTGTAATCCCTGAAGCCGGCTCGTGGGTACACAACCAGATTTCTACAATATCATAGCTGTTTCTCCAAGTTGGATGATGATTTTGGCGTTCTGCCTCCAAAGCTACAGCCATACAAAACGACATTGCCCGTATAAAATCCGAAAAAACTAACTTCCGGTACAATTTACCATCCAGATATTGCCAATCCGGCAAAAAAGTTAATCTCTCCCTAATCTCTACTTCATTGAAAAACAATGATTTTAACATAAAAACTAAACCTATAAAGTGTATCTGTAAAATACCGAAATTTTAACGGGTTTAATAGCTAAACAAATAAAGTTCTATTAAAAATAATTATTATTCGGTAAAAAATACCTATACTTCGTTACTAAATCCAACAGTAGGTTTAATGAGTAACTTTTCAGAACAGGATAACGAGCTATTGGCCAAAAAGTTATTGAGTGGTTTTTTACATCAACCTACCTCCAATCAGCTTCAGGTAGCTAAACTTTTTGCGCAGTTTTTACATAACCCAAATAATGTTTCGATATTTATCTTGCGGGGATATGCCGGAACAGGTAAAACCACTTTAATTACGCATTTCATAAAATATATTTCTCGCAGTGGCACAAAATGCATTTTGATGGCACCCACCGGAAAAGCCGCTAAGGTATTAGCCGAAAAAGCAAAACGTACTGCTTACACAATTCACCGTTATTTATACCATGCAACCGTCTCTTCCAATGGTTATTATCAATTTAAACTTCGGAAGAATCAAGAAAGTCAATCTACAATATTTTGGATAGACGAGGCTTCAATGGTCAGCGATATATCCCAAGCCGGCGGAGAAAACATCTTAAAAGACTTACTTAGATATGTACAAAATCCTGAAAATAAAGAACTTAAATTTAAAATTGTTTTTGTAGGAGATCCGGCACAGCTTCCGCCTATTGGTCAGGAAAACTCCCCTGCCTTAGATGATACTTACCTTTTAAAGCACTTTGGGTATCCAGTTTATTCCTTTACGATGACCGATATTAAGCGCCAGCACTTAGAATCCGGAATTTTGTATAACGCTACGCGCATACGCCAATACCTAACTCAGCCTACTCTACCTGAATTACAAGAGATTTACATTAACCAAAGTAAGCCGGATATATTCATAGCAAACTCAAACTTAGAGTTTATCCAAGAATTTCAAGCAAACTTTCTGATTGAGAGGCCGGATGCTGCCGGTTTATTTACCTTTTCCAATCAAGCAGCATTAAAACTGAACCAGTATATTCGCTCCTTACTTTTTTATGAGCCTGAAGAAATTCAAGAAGGGGATTTGCTAATGGTTGTAAAAAACAATTATCATGTTTTAAGTAAAAATATACCTCAGTTTTCTAACGAATATATCGCAAATGGTGAAACCTGTGTAGTAACGCGGATATACAGAGAAACCACTGAGGAGTATTTCGGAAGTAAATGGGTTTTGGCTGACCTCCGCTTTGAAGATATTAGAGGTGAATCTGTGGAGGTTAATACCTACATTTTATTAGATTTACTTCACTCGGCGGAGCCAAATTTATCGGCTGCGCAAACACAGGCAATTTATACCGGATTTAAACACCTAAAAAAGGAAAAAACTGAATATGACTACTTATTGCAGGCTTTACAGGTAAAATTTGGATACGCTGTTACCGGACACAAGGCGCAGGGTGGACAATGGGAAAAAGCCTTTGTTTACTTTGAGCCAATTTATCCCGGGGTTTCAGTTAGCAATTATTTGCGCTGGTGCTACACCGTGATTACCCGTGCCGAAAAACAGCTATTCCTCTTCAATTGCCCTTTTACCATAGAACCAGAAAACGTTATCTGCTATCGCCAAAACTTTTCATGGAGAAAAGATATTCTAAATCAACAGCACTTTTTACCGGAAGAATTTGAATTTTTGAACCAATATGGTTCTTCGATAATTTCGCTTTTAAATGGTTCATTACCAGCGAATACAGACAATCGTAAACATCTGATTCAAGTAATCAATGCTGACGCTGAGCCGGAATCTATTCCAGAAAAAGCAGCCCTAAAATATGTACAACTCTTTGAAATCAGCGATTTAAACTAAAACATCAATATTGCCTCATTTTATTGGTATTTTCGCAGTTCTATTCTGATGATTGGTTTTTGCTAATCTATCATGTACTTATTTTTTTAGATATAATTTCATTTTATGCAAAAATTAGCTTCTATAATCCAAAAAGCCAAAAGTTCTGCTTTTTGGCTTTGGGTTTTTAACCACATCATGTTGCGGGTTATACCGTTTAATAAGCCACACCGGTTTTGGATTACAAAGATTACAGATACAGATATAGAAATTAAGATGCCGTACCGAAATTCAAACTTGAATCATATTCAGGGACTTCATGCGTGCGGCTTAGCTACCGTTGCAGAATATGCTACCGGATTGATGCTCATTTCTAAAATAGATCCATCTAAATACCGCTTAATTATGCAATCCCTTACGGTTCAATATTATTATCAGGCAAAACAAGACGTTTTTGCCAGATTTTCATTGAGTCAGGATTTTTTAACACAGCAAGTATTTCAACCACTTAAATCACAGGAACTTATTTATGTAGAGCCAGAAATTAATATTTATGATTCTGAACAAAATCATATTTGTATGGCCAAAATGCGTTGGCAAATCAAAAATTGGACTGCTGTTAAAACGAAAGTGTAAGTATTTTTGAGCCAAAAAGTAATCTATTAAGTAACTGATGTTACGCAATATTAAGTAGTATTTTTAAGACTTGGTGTTAATAAATGCTGTAATTCTTCCTTTGCTTTTCGTAGTGCTACTATGTTCAAATAATTTTTCAGTGCAAAATGACTTTTGTTTTTTCTTACTTTCAGTAATTCAAACCGATTAAACGCTGTCAGCGAAGCAATGAAATGACTTTTTTGTGTTGTTATTGTGCGTGTAGGTGATTTGGCAAACGAAGCATTGCTCTTGATGGATTTGTGATACTCTTCTACTTTCCATCGTTTGTGATAGATTGCAGTGATTTGCTCGTATGACAAATTTAAGTCGTTAGAAGCCAGATAGAGCGCAGCAGTATCATTCTCGTTTGTGAAAATTTGGCATGCAATGAGAATTGGGAAATCCAACTGCTCAACCCACACCACCGCAGTGCGCCCTTCCGGCTTCAGGGACTTAATACTTGTGTAACGACCGTTTTGCTTATCATCCAGTGTCAAGGCAACTTTCCGATTTGACTTGAGAG
>JAIXKT010000007.1:0-13619 GCA_026932145.1 Bacteroidia bacterium | reverse complement strand
ATGTTTTCAACATTCATACAGCTAAATTAATGATATCCTTGCGTAACATCAGTAAGTAACTATTTTTCAACACTTCTAAAATAGGGAACTATTATCTACTTAAAACTTGTTAATTTTGCCAATCAACCAAAAAATGCCTGCACTTAATGACGGGGGCTGAATTTATTGAATTTATACAGCGTTTATTTCACCCGGAAACAATTATTCATTTAGGTGGTTTAACATTACTTTCATTAGTAGTGTTTGCCGAGACAGGCTTAATGATTGGTTTTTTTTTACCGGGTGATTCCTTGCTATTTACAGCCGGGCTTTTGTGCGCTACTGGGTTTTTTGATACTTCTATTTACAATTTACTGATATTTGTAACCCTCGCTGCTGTTTTTGGGGATTCTGTGGGATACTACTTCGGAAAGAAAATGGGTGAAAAGTTATTCACCAAAAAAGAATCATGGCTCTTTAAGCCGGAGTATGTAACTATCACTAAGCGTTTTTATGAAAAATATGGTGGAAAAGCACTGGTTTTAGGGCGTTTTTTGCCAATTGTACGAACCTTTGCACCCGTTTTAGCCGGAGTAGTAAAGTTACAGTATAGACGTTTTGTTGTTTTTAATGTTTCGGGAGCTGTTTTATGGGTTTTTTCACTCACTTTAACCGGATATTTTCTGGGCGTTTTAGTTCCCGAAATTCGGCAATATTTAGAACACATCATCATATCCTTAATTATCATTACCGCGATACCCGTTATCCGAACCTATCTAAAAGAACGTAAAGAACAAAAAAATCAACATAAAACGCCGGATTCTTCTCAGTAAGCTGTTATGGTTCGTTTAGGTAATATTAACTTAGGTGAATTTCCACTTCTTTTAGCTCCTATGGAAGACGTTAGTGATCCTCCTTTCCGGCAGATTTGCAGACAGTTAGGAGCAGACGTTGTTATTACGGAGTTTATATCTTCGGAAGGTTTGGTGCGCGATGCGGCTAAAAGTATCCACAAATTAGATGTTTTTGAAGCAGAACGCCCCGTAGGTATTCAGCTTTTTGGAGGCGACATCGAAGTAATGCAAAATGCCGCCAAGTTAGTAGAGCAAGCTAATCCAGATTTTATTGACATCAACTTTGGTTGCCCAGTCAAAAAAGTCGTTTGTAAAGGTGCCGGAGCAGCTATCCTTAAAGACGTTGCTAAAATGGTACAAATGACCCGCAAAATTGTAGAAAACACAGAACTGCCCGTTACCGTAAAAACCCGATTAGGCTGGGACGAAAACAGTATCAATATCGTTGAAGTAGCTCTTAAACTACAAGAAGCTGGTATAAAAGGACTTACAATACACGCCCGTACCAGAAGCCAGTTATACAAGGGCATTGCCGATTGGTCTTGGATTCAAAAAGTAACAGAACACCCCGATATTGAAATCCCAATTTTTGGTAATGGCGACATTAATTCACCGGCAGTAGCCCTCGAAAGAAAAAATAACTATGGAGTTAGTGGCATCATGATTGGGCGTGCCGCAATAGGTTATCCTTGGATTTTCCAAGAAATCAGCCATTATTTAAAGACCGGAGAACTACTCCCCGCACCTAACCTACCCGACCGCGTGCGTATATGCGCTGCTCATCTATCTGCCTCAATCGCCTGGAAAGGTGAAAAAACAGGAATCTATGAAATGAGAAGGCATTATGCAAACTATTTCAAGGCAATACCTAACCTCAAAGAAATTCGCTCCAAATTATGCACCGCCACAAGTGCTAATGAAATTTTTGAACTGATCCAAACTATCCAAACTAACCAGCTAATTTCTGAATAAAAATGTCAAAAATACCTGTTTTTCAATTAATTAAGAATTTATGGCAACGAAAATCTGTCCGAATCTTTACCGGAATATCGGGCGGGCTGTGTGCTATCATGTTGGTTTTTTTATATTTAATCTGTTTTAGCCCCAATATTCGTTCTGAAAAACCAGTTTACTTTTATATATCCAGAGGCAGTAGTTTTGAGCAGGTTGTGGAAAAACTAACCCACGAAAAACTCATTCGCAGCGAACAAAAGTTTCGCCAAGTTTCCGATTGGCTAAGCTACACCCACACGGTAAAGTCAGGAAAGTATAAGCTGATGCCGGATATGAGCACATGGAGTTTAGTGCGGCTTCTGCGATCCGGAAAGCAAGAACCCGTTAAAATTCACTTTGAAAATGCCCGAACAAAAACGGAACTGGCAGAACAACTCGATGAAATGCTGGATTTACATAGAGATGAACTCCTGACATTATTAGAAGATAAACCACTTTTAGACTCATTAGGCTTTAATTCTCAAACGGTTATTAGTTTATTTATTCCGAATACCTATGAAGTTTATTGGGATATTGAGCCAATGTATTTAATAGAAAAAATGTATGCTTACTACAAACAATTTTGGGATAATGGCCGGAAAAGCAAGGCAGCTTCCATCCCCTTAACGCCCCAAGAAGTCAGCACCTTAGCCTCTATTGTGCAGGCAGAAAGCTACCAAACAAAAGAACGGCCTACTATTGCCGGAGTTTATATCAACCGTATCAGAACCAATATGCCTTTACAAGCAGACCCAACCGTTGTTTTTGCGTGGAATGACTTTACCATTAACAGAGTGCTAAACAGTCATTTAACTATTGATTCTCCGTACAATACTTATCGGCATAAAGGATTACCTCCCGGCCCTATAAATTGCCCTTCTATCAATGCTATTGACGCTGTTCTAAACTATGAAAAACATAACTATCTTTATTTCTGTGCAAAAGAGGATTTTAGCGGGTATCATAATTACGCCACTAATTATCAAGACCATTTAACCTTAGCCGCTCGTTATCAGCAAGCACTGAATAAAGCCAAAAAGAAAAAAAAATAGCTTCTATCTATTAGAAAATCATTTCTCTACGCATAAGTGCATAATTTGTTTAGTAGTTGTGCATTATCATGACAAATAGGCCACTAATTTTGTAGTATAATTCATTTGCTATGCTAAACAATATCAACACGTTGATTTTGGGCGTTCTACTTTCTATTTCTTCAATAGTTTATGGGCAGCGGGGAAAGGTATCGTTAAAAATTTCGGATAACTCAGGGAATCCGATTCCGTATGCACAGGTTCATGTAGCACGTAACAGTATTTCAGGAAGTGCTAACAAACAAGGAATTTGTAATCTCCAACTTCCCAAAGGGAATTGGAATGTTTCAGTTATACATCCGGAATATTTAAGTTCCCAAAAACGTATTGCCGTTAAAGAAGGGCAAGAAATCAATCTAATAGTTATGTTAGAGAGGCGGGAATCCCCACCGGAAACCCTCATTAACAGCAAAAAGAACTGATAATCAGTTTATTCCACTTAACTAATATATGTTGGTGGGTTTATTCCGGTAACTTATTACAAGTAATTTGTGGTTAATTTCTGGGGAGATTTTATTTTAAAATTTAAAAAAATAAAATTGGTGTTAGATACACAGGTTTTTCTAATTTCGTAACCGAGTTTCATAATTTAAACGCGCATTAATAAAGAGTATGAATCGTAGTATTCGAAAGGTGGCGGTATTAGGCTCAGGGATTATGGGTTCTCGAATAGCCTGCCATTTCGCCAATATTGGCGCAGAGGTTATTTTATTAGACATAGCCCCTCGTGAACTAACCCCAGAAGAAGCTGCCAAAGGGCTTTCCTTAGAAAGCCCTGCTGTACGTAACCGTATAGTAAACTCCTCACTTGACACCGCCGTCAAGTCTAATCCATCCCCTATTTACAGCAAGTCTGTATTGGGAAAAATCAAAACCGGAAACTTTGCCGATGATTTACCCAAAATAGCAACCTGTGATTGGGTGATTGAAGTAATCATTGAAAATCTGGAAATCAAGAAAAAACTGTTTGACGATGTAGAGAAGTATCGCAAAGCAGGTTCTTTGATAACCTCAAATACTTCGGGTATTCCGATTCGGATGATGTCTGAAGGTAGAAGTGAAGATTTTCAGAATAACTTTTGTGGTACGCACTTTTTCAACCCGCCGCGCTATTTGCGGTTGTTAGAAATCATCCCCGGCCCTAAAACAGACCCTGCCGTCATCGAATTTTTGATGCACTATGGCGATGTTTTTCTAGGAAAAAAAACCGTTTTGTGCAAAGATACTCCCGCATTTATAGCCAATAGAGTAGGAATTTACTCCATTATGGCACTGTTTCATTTGGTAAAAAATCGGGACATTACCATCGAAGAAGTAGATAAACTAACCGGCCCCATTATCGGAAGGCCCAAATCAGCTACTTTCCGCACCTGTGATTTGGTAGGTTTAGATACCGCCGTTAAGGTAGCCAAAGGTATTTTTGATAACTGCCCAAATGATGAGCGCAGAGAACTCTTTGAACTGCCAGACTATATTTCCCAAATGGTCGCTAATAATATGCACGGCGACAAAACCGGACAAGGATTTTACAAAAAATCCAAAGGTCCTAACGGAGAACGGCAAATCTTGGGTCTCGATTTAAAAACACTGCAGTATCGTCCGGAGCAAAAAAGTAAATATCCTGTTTTTGACGAGCTGAAAAAATATGATGATATTCCCGGCCGCCTAAAAGTACTTGCGCAAGCTAATGATAAGTTTGGCGACCTATTCCGCCATTCTTTTTATGGCGTTTTTGCTTACGTTTCTAACCGTATTCCGGAAATTGCCGATGACTTATACAAAATTGACTGGGGTATGAATGCCGGATTTGGCTGGGATCTCGGCCCTTTTCAAGTGTGGGACATCCTCGGCGTAGCCGAAACCGTAGCCAACATGGAAAAAGAAGGCTACATACCCGCACCTTGGATTAAAGAAATGCTCACAGCCGGAAATACATCATTTTACAAAATAAACAACGGCAGTAAACAATATTATGACGTAACATCTAAATCCTACAAAACCATACACGGTTCAGAAGGTTTTATCTTACTCGATAATCTAAGAGATACAAATGTAATTTGGAAAAATGTAGGTACTTCCTTGTTTGACTTAGGAGATGGTATCCTAAACTTAGAGTTCCAGACCAAAATGAACAGCATTGGTGCAGAAGTTATCGAAGGAGTTCATAAAGCCATTGATTTAGCCGAAAAAGAATATCGCGGTTTAGTGATTGGTAATGACGGTGTAAATTTCTCCGTAGGAGCTAACTTACTGATGATTTATATGTTAGCTGTGGAGCAAGATTGGGATGAGTTGGCTATGGCTGTAAAGACTTTCCAGAATACCTGTATGCGGTTACGTTATTCAAGTATTCCGGTAGTAGTAGCTCCGCATGGCTTTACCTTTGGAGGGGGCTGTGAGATGAGTTTGCATGCAGACAGCATCGTGGCAGCCGCCGAAACTTATATGGGTTTAGTAGAGTTTGGCGTTGGCGTAATCCCCGGAGGCGGGGGCACCAAAGAACTTACCCTCAGAGCTTCTGATTCTTTTTTTGAAGGCGACCCAGAGTTCCCTACCTTACGAAAGCAGTTTTTAACTATTGGAACAGCTAAGGTTTCTACCTCTGCCGCCGAAGCATTTGACATTGGCTTTATGCGTTCCGGAAAAGATAGAATCATCTTGAACCAAGAGCGCGTTATTGCAGAAGCCAAAAAAACGGCACTTCAATTAGCCGAAGCCGGATATACTCAACCTGCTTCACGTAAGGACATTAAAGTACTCGGAAAATCCGCACTCGGTATGATTTATGCCGGTGCTTATGCCATGTTTGCCGGAAATTATATGTCAGAACACGACAAACTTATTGCAGAAAAACTCGGTTGGGTAATGTGCGGAGGCGATTTATCCAGCCCTACCTTAGTATCCGAACAATACCTATTAGACTTAGAATGTGAAGCATTCCTAAGCCTCTGCGGAGAAAAGAAAACCTTAGAGAGAATTCAATACATGTTACAAACTGGTAAACCACTTAGAAATTAAACACATGAACGCATATATTGTAGCGGGGTTTCGTACCGCAGTAGGTAAAGCCCCACGAGGATTATTCCGTTTTGTTCGCCCTGACGATTTAGCAACAGATGTTATCAAACACTTAGTTGCTTCTCTACCTACCTTTGATCCTTCTCGTGTAGAAGACTTGATTGTAGGGAATGCTATGCCGGAGGCAGAGCAGGGGTTAAATATGGCGCGTATGATTGCCTTAATGTCATTAGGTCAATCATTACCCGGAATGATTGTGAACCGCTATTGTGCCTCCGGCCTTGAGTGCATAGCTATTGCATCCGCTAAAATCCATGCTGGATTAGCCGATTGTATTATTGCCGGCGGCTCAGAGTCTATGTCCTTAGTTCCCGTTGGTGGATACAAGGTCGTTCCACATCCGGGAGTTGCCCAAGAGCACCCTGATTGGTATTTCGGCATGGGCTTAACAGCAGAAGCCGTTGCCCAACGCTTTAATGTTTCCCGCGAAGATGCAGATACTTTCTCCTATAACTCCCACATGAAAGCTATCAAAGCTCAATCTGATGGAGTTTTTAAGTCAGGGATTGTTTCCATAACAGTTAAGGAAGCCTACCTTGACGAAAACATGAAACGTAAAACACGGGAATACGTTGTTGATACCGATGAAGGTCCTCGGGCAGATACAACCTTAGATAGGTTAGCTAAATTAAAGCCCGTTTTTGCTGCCAATGGCATTGTTACTGCTGGAAATTCCTCCCAAACTTCTGACGGTGCTGCATTCGTAATGGTCGTTTCTGAAAAGATTCTGAAAGAATTTAACTTAAAGCCATTAGCACGAATGGTAGGCTATGCTGTTGCCGGCGTAGAACCACGCATCATGGGAATAGGCCCTGTAGCAGCTATTCCATTAGCACTGAAAAATGCTAACCTTAAACAAAACGATATTGACCTCATCGAACTAAACGAAGCCTTTGCTGTTCAGTCACTTGCGTGTATTAGGGAGCTAAATCTTGATGAAAGCAAAGTCAATATTAATGGAGGAGCTGTTGCCTTAGGGCATCCATTAGGTTGTTCTGGTGCTAAACTAACGGTTCAATTACTAAACGACCTTCGCCGGTTAAATAAAAAATACGGTATGGTGTCTGCCTGCGTTGGGGGTGGACAAGGTATCGCCGGGATATATGAAATCCTGAATTAACGGTTTTGTTACAACTATTTTTGGCAGACAAGGAACCCCTTGTCTGCCAAATTTTTAGTAATCTATTCAATGGATATTCAAGAAAATAGTCTTACCATTAGCCGCGCTGCCCGATATTTTACCTTAGGAACGTTACAAGATACCACAACCGATATTTGGTTTGTAATTCACGGATATGGCCAGTTAGCTGCCTATTTTATCCGAAATTTTGAGCCAATTTGTACCGAAAATACTTTTATTGTGGCTCCCGAAGGGTTATCTCGATTTTATATTGATGCCAAATATGATAGAGTTGGTGCCTCTTGGATGACTAAGGAAAATAGATTAAAAGAAATACACGATAATCATGCTTTTTTTGATACATTATTACAAAAAATACGGGAAGAAGTTAAAAGCAGCAATTATCGGTTAAATTTTTTAGGTTTTTCACAAGGGTCAGCTACCCTCTGGCGCTGGGTTTCTACGTTAGATATAGCCATTAATTATCTTATTTTTTGGGGTGGGAATATTCCTTTAGACGCTGTACCGACAGACCAAATTCGGCAAGCACGTATTCTTTTTGCTTACGGAAAAGATGACCCGATAATACAACAAAACCCCACTCTTTTTGGCGGCCAAAAAGAGCTTATAGAAAATTTACACCTTCACCCAATCATTTATGAGTACGAAGGCGTACACAATATTCCGGCAAAAAAGCTCCAAGAAGCTATTGAATTATTAGAACATTCTTAGCTATTTTACTTGTATTAAATAACTTGGCAGTACACAAATCAAGATTAGCTCCAAACGCCGTTTTGTGTGTTCGTGGATAAAACTATTTCTTTTTTTATTCGTATAAATACTTAAAAAATTAGTTATCCTTTAACTTTGTAGGCTGTTTGAAAAACACCAGCAAAATTTTTAAGCGTAATATCTCTGCATCATTAATGCACCGTTAGTCCATGATTAATTCCATTGAAATAAAGCAACATTCTTTTAATAAATCTCTTCGTGGCTTTGATACAGACGAGGTAAAGGCTTATTTGAATAGTTTATCTGTAGAATTTGAGAAACTACAAGATGAAAACAGGCGGTTAAAAGCAGAATTGGATAAGACAAAAGTGGAGTTATCCAAGACTCTGGAGCAGCTATCTCGATTCCATGAGTTAGAGGCAATCATGCACAAAACACTACAGCAGGCAGAGCAAACTGCCCGTTCTACTCAGGAAACAGCAGAAAAAAGTGCATTCGCTAAGATAAAGGAGGCCGAACACAAAGCACAAGATCTTATTCAGCAAGCCTACCGAGAACGTACAAAGTTGGAATATGAACTGAACGAACTCACCTATCGCAAAACAGACTTAACCCAGCAAATGCGGCTGTTCTTAAATGCCCAATCAGAACGATTAACCCAATTTGAACAAACAATTACCACAGGCACAGCCTTTTCTCATACGGAAATTCCTAAAACAAACACACCTTCACTTCCAATAATTACAGAACCTATCCCTGAAATCACAAATAAAGTTCCTGAAAATAAACCAATTGAAATAATTAAGACAACTAATATAACTGTTTCCACTCCCTCAACATCATTCTTTGAGGCTTCATTAAATACTTCAACCAAAAGCGGTTCGCTTTCCGCCGAAATCGCAGACGAACTATGATATTATCAGATACAGAGATTCTAAACCATATTAAAAACGGAAATATCGTTATTGAGCCATTTTCGATAGCGTATCTGGGAAGTAATTCTTATGATATTCATTTGGGTAATTGCTTGGGAATATATGAATCTCCCATTTTAGATGCCAAAAAGCACAACAAAATCAAAGAGCTCTCAATCCCCGATGATGGGATTATTTTGCTCCCCAATGAATTATATCTTGGTGTTACACAGGAATATACAGAAACACATATTCACGTTCCTTTTTTGGAAGGAAAAAGCAGTATTGGTCGTTTAGGGATAGACATACACGCTACTGCCGGAAAAGGCGATGTGGGTTTTTGTAACTATTGGACATTGGAAATATCGGTAACAAAGCCGGTACGTGTGTATGCAGGAATGCCTATTGGACAACTAATTTATTTTGAAGTAAGTGGTGAGGTTTTGAACAAATATTCCCATAAAGATAACGCTAAATATACCCATAAGAACAACAAACCCGTTGAATCTATGATGTGGAAAAACAAGTGGTAACTAACTTGCTGCATGAAAGACAGAGCTAAAGCAGCCGTTGTGTTATTCAGTGGTGGCCAAGATTCTACTACGTGTTTATACTGGGCAAAAAAAAAATACAACCAAGTAATTGCTATCCAGTTTGACTATGAACAGCGCCATAAAATAGAACTGACACAGGGAAAATACATTACGCAAATAGCCGGTATTCAAAATGTTATATTGCCAATTAATACCTTTAAGGCATTAAATAATAATTCCCTTGTTAATGAAAGCTTGGCTATCGTTTCTGAAACTAAAACGCAGTTACCGAACACCTTTGTTCCCGGGAGAAATTTGTTATTTTTAACTTTAGCGGCTGCTTGGGCATATTCACACAATATTTTTACTATCATAGGTGGGATGAGTGAAGCAGATTATTCCGGCTATCCCGATTGCCGGCTTGGCTTTATACAGTCGGCACAGCAAAGTATTTCGTTAGCCTTAGACACTGACTTTGCAATAGAAACGCCGCTTATGTTTCTCACAAAAGCTCAGGTTTGGAAGTTTTCTCAGGAGTTAGGTTGTTTAGATATTATTAAAGACCACACGCATACTTGCTACTACGGAGATAGAGTGCATTTTTGGGAATGGGGATTTGGCTGTGGAGAATGCCCTGCTTGTATTTTACGTGCGAAAGGGTATCAAGAAGCATTTGGTTGAAACTAAAAAAGGCAGTTTAACAACTGCCTTTTTTAGTGGAGAATATCGGAGTCGAACCGATGGCCTCTACAATGCCATTGTAGCGCTCTAGCCAACTGAGCTAATTCCCCAAATAAGTGCGCAAAGATACAACTTTTTAGTATTAAAAACTGAATTAATTATCTAAAAATATAACTTATTGATTCTAAGGAAGATTAATTATGTTAAATATCTGCTTAGATATGAATTACTTCTCCAAAAGCGTGTGCCGTTGCTTCCATAATAGCTTCGGATAAGGTTGGGTGCGGGTGAACTGCTTTTAAGATTTCATAACCTGTTGTTTCTAATTTACGGGCGACCACTATTTCTGCTATCATTTCCGTTACATTAGAGCCTATCATGTGGGTTCCCAAGAGTTCTCCGTATTTGGCATCATAAATAATTTTGACAAATCCTTCATTTTTGCCTGCTGCGGTAGCTTTACCGGAGGCGGAAAATGGGAACTTCCCGATTTTTAGTTGGTATCCGGCTTCTTTGGCTGCTTTTTCGGTTAATCCTACGGATGCAATCTCTGGTTGGCAATAGGTACAGCCCGGGATGTTCCCATAGTCAAGTGGCTGCGGATGATGTCCGGCTATGTTTTCTACGCAAATTATACCTTCTGCAGAAGCTACGTGAGCCAAAGCAGGGCCGGATGTTATATCTCCAATGGCATAAATGCCCGGTACAGACGTTTTGTAAAAAGAATCTACAATAACTTTTCCTTTTTCTACTTTAACGCCAACAGATTCTAATCCAAGACCTTCTACATTTGTAACGATTCCTACGGCAGAGAGTAATATATCAGCATCTATTGTTTTTTCGCCTTCTTTAGATTTTAAGGTTGCCCGCACACCGTTGGCTATTTTTTCTACTTTGGTTACCTCTGTGCTCGTTAAAACATCAATACCTTTAGCTTTAAAAGAACGAGCTAATTGTTGGCTAACTTCATGGTCTTCAACGGGAACAATATTTTCTAAGTATTCAACAAGAGTTACTTTGGTGCCGATGGTGCTGTAAAAAAAGGCAAATTCTGTTCCGATGGCACCGGAGCCTACTACAATCATAGACTTTGGTAACGTGGGTAATGTCATTGCCTCACGGTAGCCGATAATTGTTTTTCCGTCAATAGGCATAGCTGGAAGTGAGCGTGCCCGTGCGCCGGTGGCCAAAATAATGTGTTTGGCAGAATATACGCTTTTCTTTCCGTCATGTCCCTGAACCTCTACTTGGCCGTTACCAATGAGTTTAGCTGTGCCCATGATGGCATCAACTTTATTTTTTTTGAATAAAAACTTGATGCCGTTGTTCATTTTATCAGCTACTTGACGGCTTCGTTTAATCATTGCTTCAAAGTTTGCAACGGGTTTTTCGGCGGTAACGCCATATTCTTGGGCGTGATTTACATAATCATAAACTTCGGCACTTTTAAGTAGTGCTTTGGTGGGAATGCAGCCCCAATTTAGGCAAATTCCGCCTAAATTTTCTTTTTCGATACAACCTACTTTCAAACCTAACTGAGCTGCTCGAATTGAGGCAACGTATCCACCTGGGCCTGCGCCAATTACTAAAACATCATATTGAACAGACATACGATTTTTTCTTTGGGCACAAAGGTAGGCATTTTTACCAATTCACCAACAAAACGTGAAGCCTATTGGCGATGGAGGAGCAAATCTCTGCGCCTATTTCCCAGCCTAAAATTAATCAGTTATTGGTTAAGAATTTCATTCACTTTGTCTAAGAATTGCTTTGATGCCTTAATTGCAATAATGCTCCAGCAACGAAACCATCATTTTTATATTTTCTGAACTACAATCGTTATTATACCCAAAAAGGGGCTGCCTAATAAAAAGGCAGCCCCTTTTTGGGTATAGGAATAAGTTAAATTATTCTTTTACGATTTTGACAACCCTACGAACGTCTCCGCAAGAAATCTCAACCATATAAATTCCGGTTTCTAAATCAGAAACAGAAATTTCTCGAACAATAGAACCTGTCGTTACTGTTTCTTGGTAACGTTTTACGGTAACGCCCAGAATATTAACAAAAGAAACTTCCAATTTAGAATCTATTTCGGGCATAGCAGTTATGACCAAAATATCGTGCATTGGGTTTGGATACGCAGAAATATCAGAAACAAAATCATCTGTTTTTGAAACATTCGTGGTAAATGAACCCATTGCTGCATAACCGGTAAATGCACCTGTGTTGCAGAAAGTTTTAACTTTTACTTCGTAAGTTGTATTGGCAGATAATCCGGTTAAGGTGGCAGAATTGGTCATTGCTACTTTAAATAGCCAAATACCGCCCGTTTTTCTATAATTAACATAGAAGCTATCGGCAATAGAGGCAGCGTCCCAAGTGATAGTCGCTTGGTTATTGGTAACACCGGAAGCTACTAAGTTACTTGCCGGAACACAAGCCATGGCGGTTGTAAAGTTAGGTCCAGATACCCTGGGTAGCGGTGTTCCATTGCAATACACAGCTATTTTCCACTCATAAGCTTGGTTATCTGGTTTTAGCTTAAAGATACGAATAGAATCTATGTCTGTCCAAACACGTCTTTGCCAATTGACAGCTCCTACTAAGCGGAAGTAGGTAACAACAGAATCCGGAGTTGTATAAGGAGGGCCAGTAGGCAAGTCCCAATCCAAAGTTGCAGAATAGGCACTTAGATTAACAACTCGTAGATTTGTGGGCGTTGGGCAGGTATTGCAAACTCCTAAGGATACGGTTACAGTATCTGAATTTACGCAGTTGGTATTAAATGATAATACTGTTAAGATATAATCTCCTTCTGCTAAGTTATCTACATTTGGAATAGTTGGATTTTGGTCATTAGAGCTGAATCCGTTAGGGCCGCTCCACATAAAGCCGGAATTTAGTATATCGTCAGTCCAGCCAGTTAGCATGAGTGTTCCGCCGGCACATACAGCGTTAGCAGAGGCATTTACTTGTGGAAGAGGATTCCAAATAGCACTGGCTGTTCCTGATGGTGTTCCTAAGCAGAAGGCATCAGTAACCCTCATAATTGTCCAGTTTCCGGGCTGTGATGGTGTAACCTGCTGGGAGTTAGTGGTGATATTGTTAATTGTATCATTTTTACTACCATTAGTTAAGATAACATTCCAAGGGGATGTTCCAGTAAAGTTAAGATCTACTTGCGGAAGTGGATCTCCGGTACAAACTGCACCGCCACCGGAAATAGTTGCTGTTGGGTTATCACAAATTGCGGTAACCGTAACTGTAAAGTTTCCTTCAGCACCGGGGTTAGACCAAATACGCATATAAATATCCGTATTTAAT
Organism: Bacteroidia bacterium; assembly: GCA_026932145.1. Taxonomy (NCBI): domain Bacteria; kingdom Pseudomonadati; phylum Bacteroidota; class Bacteroidia; species Bacteroidia bacterium. The sequence continues at coordinate 317 of JAIXKT010000007.1, read as the reverse complement.
GGGAAGCCATAAATAGTATCTCTTGCAGGTACCGGGCTATAGCACACTCCTAAATCTACGGCATTACAGTCCATAGAAAAGTTTGCTTCAATAGTTCCGCTTTGAACACTATACTGAATATCAAGTGCTACATTATCACCGGCGTTAATTTTGTACCAAACATCGTTCTTAGTACCGTACATATCACAACTTGCAGTGGGATTTGCACCTGGAGAAGCATTGATTGTCGTTCCGGCTTGTGGAACTCCCAAAGTTAATGGGATAGCATTGATACACTGGTCGTTTGGTGGTGGAACGGGGCATGGTGTGGTCTCAAA
>JAIXKT010000006.1:16840-19622 GCA_026932145.1 Bacteroidia bacterium | reverse complement strand
GGCGAGCGGTGCGAGCCGCAGCCGGCGCAAAGCCCAGGCGTATCTTAGACAAAATTAGGTCAAGCGCTGCGTTGAGCGACATTTGTTTTGGATGGGAGTGTTTGCGCAGCAAAACACGAAGAACAAAACTACGCCGCAGGCGTAATGTCGCTCAACGTGCCGGCGGCTTTGCGATGTGGCGGCATTTCAGCACCAAAGTTCAATAGAATTACTGCTGTTGAACCTTGTACAAATGCTTCATAATAGCACTTCACCCGCCATATTGCAAAACCGTTTGTTATGCCCCGTTCTTTTATTCATCTGCCCGTATTTTGTTTATTCGTTTCTGTAATTCTGCCAAGCGTTTTATCATTTCGTTAAATGATAGTGGATTGTCGTATATCATACTGCCTTTCATTTCTTCGTAGTCCGCTTCCCACTTTTTTATAATGGTTTCAGGCGGAATAAATCTGAGGTTTGCAGGATTGTGCTTACCGTAGTCAATGCCCGAAATTGCTGTGAATTTACTGCGATGTCTTACGATTGTGTTGTAAAGTTCGGTATCTTGCAATGCTATTTTTGCATAATCTGTTTGGCTCAACTTTTCAATGTCGTAAAGATGTCGGCTAAGTCGTTCCACTCGTATTTTGTCTTGCGGTTTCTGAAATTCTTCATGCAGTAGAAATATCTTTTCAAGAAACGTCCGTTCAGGATTTACAACAGGAATGGTTATTGGATTATCAGTAAAAGGATTGTCTGAATAGATTTGGGAAGTAAATGTTCCAAAAGTTCTTTGTGTAAATGGCTCTTTCAATGAACGACTACCAACTTCTACCAAGACACCAGGTTTCAAATAAGTATCTGTTTCAGTTAGCTTGTTGTAGTAAATTTCTATAATTAAAGGGTCTTGGTCGTGATTTTCTACTTCACGATATTTTACTTTTACATCTTTGAAACCTAATTCAACAAACTTTTTCTTTAGTTCTTCGGTAAAAACTTCTGTGATGAATTGAAACGATTTTCTTCTTAGTTTTTTGATATCTTGTTTAGATAATTCGCCTTTGAAACCTAAAAACTCTCTGTCTAAAGCCAAATCAATATCTTCTGAAAAACGTTGTATCAAATTCCAACCTTTGCTTAATGATGTTCCACCTTTGAAAATTAAAGCATTAGCACAATCCATTGAAAAAATTACTGCCAATGTATGAACAACCCACCAATCTTTTTCTGATGCAGACGAAGACGGCAAACCAATTTGTCGGCTTGTTTCTGCAAACAATCTGATTTTGGTTTCATCAGGTAACTGAAACCACTCTTGTACATGTGTGAACTTATTCATCGGTTGCAATCAATTTTCTAATCCAAACAGGTGCTAACAGTAAATCGTGTTGCAAGTGTTTCGGATTTTCGTTTTTCAAAATGTTTTTTATCTGTTTTGTGTCTTCATTGGTTATGTTGTCTTTTCCAATTGTTCGCAATGCCTGAATTGCCAACATACTTATTTCTCCAATGAAAGAAAGGTTTTTTGAACTTGCTTTTTTAAACGTAATAGTTTGTTTGCCGATTTTAATTTTTCGTGCCGATGTGTCAGAATAGAAAACAATGTTTAACGGAAATTGTGTTGTTAAACCCAATTTATACATTGCATAACTGCCTGTCGGAACTATTGTAGCTCGGTCTCTTTTGACAATGGCAATGGCAATTTCTTCAATGCTTGGTAAAACCTTCCCAATGTAATCATCAATGATAGGACGAACATAAATGCCTGTGGCAACTCTTTCTAATTCTGCCGATTTTACCAAGCGTTCTAATGCCTTGTTTATCGCTTTGGCATTGCCAATCGAAGCAAAACTATCTACAAAGAAAAGCGTTCCTTTCGGGCTTCGCTTTATCTTTTCTAATACTCTAATTTCAATGCTTTTGGACATTTTTATACTTCAATCTTGTCGCAAATTTAGTAAATATTTGCGACAATTCAATTTCTGTAAAAATTGAATTGACTACTTTTCTGAATATTCATAAATGCTCTTTTCTCCCGATTTTAAAAAGTCAAAGAAATTGATACCTTGATATTTACAAGTTTGCAGTATTGAAAGTAAAATCAAATGATGTTCTATGTTTTTCTTTGTAAGACTTTTGCTGATTTTCTTTCTCCATTTGGCAAATGGTTTGATGGAATGTTCTGCATTATTGTTGTTCCAAGGAATGCCATCTTGATTTAGAAACATAAATAACTTCTCTTTGTATTTGACAAATCGTTTTTGATAGGATATTGCCAAATCAGATTCAAACTCTTGCAAAATGACTTTTTTGTAAAATTTTTCTACTTCTTTTTTGTGCTTATTCAGATGAAACTGCTTTAATCCATATTTGTCAATCGTTGCAATAATATTTCGTAGAAGATTCCCAAATTCTGATATTATCTGCTTAAAATCCTCATCTAACTGATGTTTCATAAAATCTTCATTCAAATCTCTTATTAAATGAACTAAACACTTTTGTTGTTCACATTCTAAGGAATCATAACCCGTGTAAAAATCAGAAACCAAAACACCTTTAAAATCTTGTAATAACTCTTTTAAAAACTCTGGTTCTCTCGTTTCTCTGAAAAGGTAATATACGCAGTCATAGTTTGCAAAAACCCAAACATATCCGTCAATACCGCTAATTCGTGCAATAGTTTCATCAATGTGAACTAATTTTGATTGGCTCATTTTTTTGATAATCTCATTGTATGTTTCTTCATATTTTGAGCGCGTTGCATAACCTCTAAATTTTTAAAAAAGCCCAAATTTTCTCCCGT
>JAIXKT010000006.1:0-15080 GCA_026932145.1 Bacteroidia bacterium | reverse complement strand
GTTCTATCAAAATCTGACCGGGTGGAAATATTCCAGTCGGATTTTGCATGACGCATTAAATATAACCGCTTCATTGTTAGTTCAAGAAAATGGCCTCTAATTTAACAAAAACTTCATCTATGAAAATTAATTTAAATTAATTTTCATAGATGAAGTTTTTTCTGAAATTATCTTTTTAGTATCGCTTTTTAGGGCTATTTCCGGTAGTTTTTTACAATCTCTCTATAATGATAGCTGAGGCTCCGCCGCCGCCATTGCAGATAGCTGCAAGTGCGTATTTTCCGTTTGTTCTGGCTAAGGAAGTAATTGCTGTAACGATAATTCGTGAGCCACTACTTCCCAAAGGATGTCCTAAGGAAATAGCACCACCCATTAAATTTACTTTTTCGAGTGGGATATTGAGTAGCTTCATATTTGCTAACACAACTACTGCAAAGGCTTCATTGATTTCAAAGGTATCTATATCATTAATGGTTAGGTTTGCTTTTTTTAGTGCTCTTTGAATAGCTACTTCTGGCGCTATGGTAAACCATTCTGGTTCTAAGGCTGCATCGGCAAAAGACACGATACGGGCGATTGGGCGCAGATGATGGTTTTTAACGGCATCTGAGCTGGCTAAAATAAGTGCAGAGGCTCCGTCATTCATGGTAGAAGCATTTGCTGCCGTTATTGTACCGTCTTTTTGAAATGCCGGCTTTAGAGTTGGGATTTTTTCATAGATAACTTTTGCAGGGCCTTCATCGTCAGCAAAGATAGTATCACCTTTTTTGGTAGAGATTGCAATGGGGGCTATTTCGCTATGAAAAGCACCAGAACGAATAGATTCATTGGCTAACTGGAAAGAACGAATAGCAAAAGCATCTTGTTCTTCACGGGAAATCTCAAAACGTTTAGCGGTCATTTCTCCCGGAGTTCCCATAAGATATTGATTATAAACGTCTAATAGGCCATCTTGGTTAATTCCGTCAAGTAGTTGGATATTACCATATTTGCTGCCGGTACGTCCGCCCGGTAAGTAATGTGGGACGTTAGACATACTTTCCATACCACCGGCTGCCACAATTTGATTATCACCGGATTGGATAGTTTGTGCTCCCATCATAACAGATTTCATACCGGAAGCACATACTTTGTTGATTACGGTACAAGGGGTTTGCTTATTTAAGCCTGCATAATATGCTACTTGGCTGGCTGGTGATTGCCCTAAATTAGCTGACATCACGTTCCCAAAATACAACTCGTCTATATGCTTTGCCAGTTCGTCAGCTATTGCATTAACCGGCTGTGCATCAGCACGATATGCCGTATTAAACGCAGAAACTCCGTTTCCGGAGTTTGTACCTACTAATTCTAAGGTAGAAGTGGCCTGAGTCATAGCCCCTTTTAATGCAATGGCACCTAATTGTGTTGCCGAAAATCCAGATAAACTACCTAGAAAACTACCGATTGGCGTCCTCTGCGCCGCTACAATGAATACTTCTGATGACTTCATTTAATAAAAAAAGATTAAGATTCAATAATTTTTGCTCCTCTTTACTTTCGTAAACGAGTTACTTACAAACAAAGTTACATGATAAATCAATACATTGACAAAAAATAATTAAAAATAGGTATTAGAACCGACACTTAATTGTTTTTGTAATGAAATTTATTTCATAAATAGGATTAAAAATCAATGAAATAACACCAAGCAATCAATAATAAAAAACACAAAAACGACATATCATAAAAACATATTATTGATAATTTTGACAATATCTTCATAATTAATAAGATTCATGCATTCACAAGAACTTTCTGCTGCGGTGGCGCTACATTGGAGGCAGGTTGTTTTTCCGGTTATGTAGTGGGCATTTTTTCCGATGGGTTTCCAGCGTCCCGGGTGCATCGGGCGCAAGGGGGGATACAAGCCAAGTGCAAACTTTCCCATAGCCGATGCAATATGTAGCGGGCCTGTGCTGCCGGCAACCAAGCCATCAATGCTGGCTATAAAATCAATATATTCTCCTAATGAAAACTTGCCACATATATTTACAATGCCACTTGGTAATGACTGAACCCAAGAAGCCAAAATACGCCCGTCGTCAAGCGTTCCACCAATAAAAATCTGATATTTAGCGGAATCAAGTTTTTTAATAACAGATTTTAAGGTCGCTAAGGGGATTTCCCGTGCGCTACCTTTTGAACGCGGGTGTATCAATAAGTTGATTTTAGTTTTGGAAATCAGGGTATTTTCTTTCTGTAACTCTTTGGGTTTCAGGCCATACAAAGCAGCTATTTCTGACAAATCCGGATTCTGTACAGTAAATGCTTTGGGAATTAAGGAAAGGTTAAGTTCCGTTTCATGCAAATCGCTGTTTTTTCTTCCTAAATTTATTAACTGATTGCACAGTAGCCAATGATACCAGCGATGAGACGTTCCTATTCTGTTGGGGATGTTTGCTTTCCAAGCAGCCCAAGCAATAGCTGATTTTGGGAAAATATGTATGATATAATCAAAAGAATATGGTTTTAGGTCAAGGGGTATTTGTGGATTCCAGATTAAAATTCCGGAGAGCCAAACGCATCTTTCTAATATCGGTTTGGTGTAGTCTGCCCCTAACCACCAAATTTCAGCATCAGGAATTTTTTTTTTAATGGCGCCAGCTACCGGCAATGACAATACTACATCCCCAATGCTATCAACTCGGCTCAATAAGATTTTCATAATGAGTTAGATTGAAGCGAAAACACATTAGTCGAGCTGGTTTTTTAACTTATCTGAAACGGGGCTTTCTAATGTTTTACCTTTTAAGGCTTGTTTAATAGCGGTATCCATAACTCTTTCGGCAAAGGGACGTGAATATTCGTTTAGGTTTTCTATGGCCGTGTGGATTTCGTCTTTTTGTTTTGTTTGGATTTTTTGGCCTAAAATTTCTGCAAGTCGCTTAAATTCAGTATGTTCTTGTTCTGTAAGTAATGCCGAATGATTGCTTAAAAACTTATCGGTATATTGTAAAATTTGCTTAGCTTCTTCGGTAGCTTCAAGGAGCAGTCGAGTTTGCATATCGCTTTGGGCATATTCGATAGAGGCTAATAGCATTTCTTCTACCTGTTTGTCAGTGAGGCCATATTTTGGTTGAACGGTTACTGTTTGCTGAACTCCGCTGCGCATTTCTTTTGCTGTAATTGTGAGAATTGAGTTTTCATCTAACTGAAATTGGATTTCTACTTTTGGGAGGCCGGCCGGCATAGCCGGAATATCCGACAGGTTAAATTCAGCGAGTTTCCGATTTTCAGAAACGAGTTCTCTTTCTCCTTGATAAACAGCGATTTTCATTTTTGTTTGTCCATCTACTGAAGTGGTGTATTGGCGGCCTGCCTGCATAGGTATTTTGGTATTGCGTTGGATAAGTACATCCATCAGCCCGCCGGCGGTTTCTACGCCTAAGGAAAGCGGTGTTACGTCCAACAAAAGCATATCTTTTCTGTTTCCGCTTAAAATATCGGCTTGTAGGGCTGCCCCCAAAGCCACAGCTTCATGGGGATTTAAAGTACAGTTTGGCTTTTGCCCAAAAAATTGTTCTACACGCTTACGCACGTAGTAACTCTGGGTAGAGCCTCCTACCAACAGTATTTCATCCAGTTGCTGCTTAGACAAGTCAGCATCTTTTAAAGCTAAATTACAAAAATTCAGGGTTTTATCTACTATCGGTGCGGCTATTAGCTCAAACTCCGTTTGGGATAAAGAAAGCTCCAATGAGCTTGTTTGGGAAGTATCATTTAGGGTTATTTTTTCGGTATATTCTAATCTTGTGTTCAATGCAATTTTGGCTCGCTCGGCAAATAATCGGAAAATCTGGCTAAAATCACCTTGTTGTGCTAATTCCGAAACTTCATATTTGTGGTATAAAAACGCTACAACAGCTTTGTCTATATCATCTCCCCCTAAAAAAGTATCTCCATTAACAGCCAAAATGTCATAGACACCTTGCTCAATAGTAAGTATTGAAATATCAAACGTTCCGCCGCCAAAGTCATAGACGGCTACGGTTTGGGTTTTATCTTGGGTAAATCCAAGTCCGTAAGCCATTGCAGCAGCAGTAGGTTCGTTTAAGATACGTAGCACTTCTAAGCCGGCTAATTTACCGGCATCACGAGTCGCTTGCCGCTGAGAATCATTAAAATAGGCAGGAACAGTGATTACCACTTTTTCTATTGGTGTTTTTAGGCGATGCTCTGCCCTCTGCTTTAATTCCTTCAAAATCAAAGCAGAGAGTTCTATTGGGGTGTAAAATTTGTTTCCTACCTGAACTTTTACCAAAGAATCGGTATTGTCATCAATGATTTTGTAGCCTAAATCACCGGAGTAATCTGCCAAATCGTGGTAAGATTTTCCCAGAAGCCGCTTAATTGAATACAACGTATTTCGGGGATCGATAGTTAGGTACGGCTTAGCATCTTCTCCTACAATTATTCCGCCGGAAGAAAAATAAATAATGGAGGGGACAATGGTATCTTTACCATAATCCGCGATACAAACCGGAGTGCCCTCCTCTATCTTAGCTATTAAACTGTTGGTGGTTCCCAAGTCTATTCCTACTGTTAGGTTAGTTTCTTTTAAATTACCGGAACCTATGTCTATGGATATTTTGGCCATTTCCTTAGTAATACAGCAAAATAAGGTAAAAAATTCACTCTTGATAATGGAAATTACAAACTGTATTTCCAGTAAAAATAGCTATTTCGTTGCGCATAGTGATAATGTCCGTTTTTTCTATTTTGGGGAAAACTTAGTCAGATTTATTTTCTGCATAACTATTTTCGTAACTTTGGGTAACCGAATAACTCTATGCTATGACTATTGGTTTACATAAACTCGCATTACTCTGGCTTATTTTTCTGTTAATTTCCTGTGAATCAGGTAATAATGGAACGTCAGAAACGGATACACCCACTACCGGTAAAATCCGAATAGCTGTGGATGAATCTTTTAAACCTGTGTTAGATACGCAAATATCTACTTTTGAGGCACTTTATAAGTATGCCAAAATAGAACCTATTTACACCAATGAATCAGATGCTATCTCTAAACTAATGGAAGATAGTGTCCGCTTGATTGTAATTCCCAGAACCCTAACACCTGAAGAGCAGCAACCCTTAGATAAAATCCAGCTAAGACCCAGAAATACCAAAATCGCCTACGATGCCGTTTGTTTTATTGTGCATCCAAGCCAAAAAGATTCTACTATTGATGTTGATGATGTAAAAGATATTTTGACCGGTAAAAAAACGAATTGGGCAGAAATCAACCCCAAACATTTAAAAGCACCTATTCAGGTGGTATTTGATCACCGAAATTCAAGTATCGTTCGTTATTTGATAGATTCTTTATTACACGGCGAAAAAATAACCCCAAAAGCTTCGGCAGTTTCTTCAACCCAGGAAGTTATCAACTATATTGCTGCCCATCCAAACAGCCTTGGCTGTATTGGCTTGGCTTGGATTAGCGACGGAGAAGACAGCACAAGCAACCAATTTTTATCAAAAATAAAAGTATTATCTGTTGGCCGAAAGCCAGATTTCTACGAACCTTTTCAATATTATCTTCTGAATGCACAATATCCGTTTCGCCGAAGTGTTTACATCGTAAGTAGAGAAGCCCGAACCGGTTTAGGCACAGGATTTGCATCCTTTGTAGCAGGTGAAAAAGGGCAGCGCATCATCTTAAAAGCTGATTTGCTACCGGCTACAATGCCTATTCGCTTAGTAGAACTCAAAACCAAAGAAATTCAATAACTATGAAAATACTATCTTTGCAACCCGTTGATCTAAAAAAGAACATGAGCATAAAAACATCTTGGAAATTTTACCTACTACTGCTGTTTACGTTCTGGTTTTCTAACCAAATTTTCGCCCAAACTCTTGAAGATGCTATTAAAGCTATTGATAAAGAGGAATATAGCAAGGCAAAAACCATCTTAAATACACTGATTTCCCAAAATCCAAAGAAGCCGGAACTCTACTACTATCTCGGTGTTGCTTGCTTTAGAGATGCAAAAGATATTGAAGAAGATAAGCAACGTATTCCAGAATTAGAAAAAGCAAAGGATGCTTACCAAAAAGGGATTGCGGCCAACAGTAAATATGCCAAAAACTATGCGGGGCTTGGCGAATACTATGCGTTTTCACGCAACTTACCAGAGGCTAAGAAAAACTTTGACCAAGCACTTACACTTTCAAACTCAAATGATTTAGACGTTTTAGTAACCGTTGCAGAAGCCTACATCGCCGCTAATGTCAAAGACCTAAGCGAGGCAACCAAACTGCTGACCAAAGCCCAAAATATGGACAGCAAAAACGAACACGTAAATCTCGCCCTCGGAGACGTTTGGCTAAAACAAAATGTTAATGAATTAGCCAAAACTTATTACGAAAAAGCGATTGCCGCTAACGCTAAATCCGTAATTGCCCACTTTAAATTAGGTGTCTTATATGTAAAAATGAGCGACTACAAAAATGGAGCCGATATGATTATGAAAGCCTTACAACTTGACCCTTCCTTTGCACCTGCTTATCGTGAACTCGGAGAACTCTACTTTTTAGCTAAAGACTACAAACGTGCCAAAGAAAATTACCAAGAATATGTAAAACGCAAACAAGGTGATATTCAGGCAGAAATCCGCTACGCTACTTTTCTGTATCTAAGTAAAGATTATGCAGCTGCTGTTAGCCAAATTAACCAAGTTCTTAAAACCGTTGAAAACAACGTACTACTGCGTTTACTGGGATATTCAAACTACGAAGTAGGTGCCGCACAAGCCAGCCAACCCGCCACCGAACACTATAACAACGCTAAAAATGCCCTTGACAAGTATTTCACACGAATTGACCCCAAAAATATAATTGCCTTAGATTATGAATATTATGGACATATCTTAGACAAATTAGGCCAAGATTCTCTCGCAGTAGAATACTACGAAAAAGCCATCGCCAAAGATGCCACCAAATACACCCTCTACTCAGAAATCGCAGACGCATGGAACTCTGTTAAAAGTTACCAAAAATCTATTGATGCCTTAAATAAGTACATAGCTATAAATCCAATACCTGAAATCTACTATAAACTTGGAAAAATGTACTACAAGCAAAAAATGTACACAGAAGCTACCGCAGCCTACCAAAAAATATTGGAAAAGAAACCCGATTTTCTCTATGCTCATTTTGAAATAGCCCGTTGCCAAGCCGGTTTAGACCCCGAAACATCTCAAGGTCTGGCTAAACCTCACTATGAAAAGGTAATAGAACTCGGAGAAGCCGCTCCCGATAAATATAAAAAAGAACTTATCGAAGCCTATGTTTATATGGGTTATTATCTCTACTTACAGAAAAAATTCCACGACTCACTCCCCTACTACGAAAAAGTTTTAACCTTAGACCCAGAACACAAACAAGCAACAGAGATGGTACCTTACCTCAAAAAAACCAAACAACCATAATCTAAGCACCGTAATTACCCCAAAAAACTTCCTCTATTTTTATAGCAGGAAGTTTTTTGATGATAAAAAATTTGGGAATTATTTAATAAATAGACAGTAGAGGTTAAAAATAATAAATCTACTGTGATTAACTATCTGATTTTCAATGATATTTTTTTAGCTTTTTTCCCAAAATTTTTCGTTTACGCAGCTTTCTTTTTACACTAAAAGCAAGGGGATAGCATCCAGTAAATCACAGGGCCGGTAATTGATACATAGAGCCAAATTGGATACGCCCACCTAACTACCTTTTTATGAGACCAAAAGTTCTTTTGAACACCTTGATAAACCGCTAAGAGAGCCAACGGAACTGCCGGAACTGCCAACGTAATATGTGAAATCAACAGCACAAAATAAACAGAACGCTGCCAGCCGGTGCCGCAAAACTTTGTTTCGGGCACCAAACTGTGATAAATCACATAAGATACCAAAAACAAAACTGATAGCGACAGCGCAGAGAGCATACATATCCGGTGCTTTTGCATATCTTTTTGGCGAATAAATAGTAACCCTAATACTAAACAAACACTTACGCAGCTATTAATAATAGCATTTAGGAACGGCAAAAAACGTAAATCAAATGTCTCTTGACCTTTAGGGATGTATGTTAGGGAGGCTATCGCCGTAGGCACAAGAATAGAAATAGTGATAATCAGCGGCAGATAAGCGCGGTCATTTAGCTGCTTTTTCATAAAATTAAAGATGTAGGGCGAAATAGCTGGTTTGTTTCGGTGATAAAAGACAGTAGTTCGTCTTTCCCATAGCCACTTTTAGCAGAGGTGAGAAATGTAGGCGGCAACTCATCCCATGTTTCTAATAACTTCTGGTGAAATAATTTGACTTTTTCTCTGCTTTTGTTAATTCCGTTTTTATCCGCTTTGGTAAACACTAAGGCGAGCGGAATACGGGAATTCCCTAAGTTATTGACAAAGTCAATGTCTATTGGAAGTGGATCTAAACGAGAATCTATCAAAATGAAAGTAAGCATTAGGTTTGGCCGGTTTCGCAGATATTCTAAGGCAAATTTTTTAAATTCCAAGCGTTTAGTTTGTGAAACCTTAGCATATCCATAGCCCGGCAAATCAACCAAATACCATAAATTTTCAATTTGAAAAATATTGATACATTGCGTTTTTCCAGGCGTACCGGAAACTTTTGCCAACGATCTTCTGTTACATAAACTATTGATTAGAGAGGACTTTCCTACGTTAGAACGCCCAATTACTGCATATTCCGGCAGGGTTGGCTCCGGTAATTTTTTCCAACTTGTGCAACTCATGATAAATTCAGACACCCGAATAAGCGGAATATTTTTTTCCATAGTTGCAAAAGTAATTGTTTTACTGAATAATTCAGTAATTTGCGATGCTAATACAAATAGAGTTTTTTAAAAAAATATTTTACTAAAATGAAAAATGATAATTTGTTCATTAATATGAATTATTTAGAAGAGGCTCTTTTAAATGCTAAAGAAGCTCTTTTAGAGGTGATTAATTCATTTATAGAGAACATTCCCAATGAAATGCTGCAACTTACGTTGTTTATACAAGAGCCTGACTTTGAGCTAATCAAACAAAAGGCTCATAAAATCAAGGCTTCCTTTTCTATTGTTGGGATGAAAGCGGCAGCGGACTTGTGTTATCAATTGGAAATATCAGCAAAAAATAATTCCTTAGCTGAGGTTAAATCCATTTTTTTGAAATTAGAAGACCAATATGAATCAGGCTATAAAGAGCTAAAGCAATACAAAGAAAAGATAATGTGTAGAATATAAGCTATTTATTGCCAACTTAATAGTTTAAAGTGTTGCGTTGCCTGAGATTGACAATAAACACAGATACCGGTTTGGAATAACTCAATAGTTACCGAAAATTCCGGCATTGCTTGAATACGTTCCCAACCGGAATACATATCTGAATTCCAACGAATATCATCAACAACCACAATCGCCTCTGGGGCTAAGTAAGGTATTAGAATACAGCAAAGTTCGTTAATTGATTTTCCGGTATGATGACCGTCAATTAGCACGTAATCAATTGATGGTAATGTTTTTAATAATTCCGGTAAAATATTTTGGAAAGACCCGATATGCAATTTAGGATTTATCTGAAATTGTTGAAAGTGGGATTGTGCTAATTTGGCTAAGTTGGGGCTTCCTTCGATGGTGTGCCATTGGGTTGTTGGGCTTGCCGAAAACTGGTATAGCATAGAGAACCCAATGTTTGTACCTAACTCTAAGGCAGTTGTAGGTTTTTTCCAGTGAACTAACCGTGCTAAAAACTCACCGGATGCCCGGCTGCGTGCAGAACTGCTGATTATCTGCTGTAAGGTAACTTGCCTCTTTTGCTGTCTATCTTGGTCATAACCGGCTCCTAAATCGCTGATTTCAACTATGGTAGAGTTAGCTGCTAATTTTTTTCTGAATACATTAATTTGTGCGCCTGCTGCTGTAGGAATATCTTTTAAGACAGCATCTATAAAGTTCGTAACATACGGAGAATGAACTCCATGGCGTGTTTTAGCCTGAATTATAAACTTTGCGCCTTGCCAAATGCGCCATAACAGCGTATTTATTCCCGCCATCGAATATCACAACCCAATGGCTTCGTATATGGAATCGTATCCAAAGACCCCATCACAATATTTTCCAATGAAGTCCGCAGATAATCATTCCGTAATTTATGAACCGACAACGGATCGTTATCAATCATACCTCGATACAAAATTTTATAAGAATCTGAATCCCAAATAGCTACAATACATTCCGGGTTTTTAAATACCTGTAAGTTTTTAGCTATCTGCTGAAGCGAATCTAATAAATAAGGAACCGAAATTTCTTTGATAGCCACATATTCTTTGCTATAGGCAAAGTTATCCTGAATAGACTGTGCCGGATCATTTGAGTTAATAAATAAAAATTGAATATCTTTAGAGCTATATTCCTGAATGTAAGATTGTATTCGGGGATGATATTTTTGGGCATAAATGCAATAATTACTAAAAAAAACCAGCACAATAGCACGTTTTTTTTGGAATTCTTTAAGATTTACGGTTTTTCCGGACGTAGCCAAAAGTGTAAATGAGTGAAATCGCTGGCCGTTTACCGCAAACGATAGAAATACAAAACAGAAAAAAAAGTAAATGTATGCCACCATTTGCAAAGATAACATTCTACTTTAAGAGTGCAATAGCTATGTTATTTCCGTTAAAATTAATTTACGATGAAATGCAATGATTTATCAAGAAAAATATATTTCTATAATACTCAAAATCAGCGTTATAGACTAATTTATTCCGGAAATAATCCATATAATTTAGATTCAATGCTGCGGATGATAATTCCAAGATCTTCGGGGTTATCCCGAAATTTTAATGTATCTATAGAAAATTCTAATTTTTTGCCTTTATAGTTTTCAAACCAAAGGTTATAGCGTTCATTGAGTTTTCTCAGATATTCCAGCCGTATGGAGTCTTCATAATCCCGCCCTCTGGCCTCTATTTGTTCCACAAGTGTTGGTATAGATGCTTTTAAGTAAATAAGTAGGTCTGGTGGCTGAATCAATTGAGTTATTACATTGAATAAGGCTTTATAGTTATCGTAGTCCCGTTGGTTCATTAGTTCCATTTGAAGCAAGTTGGGGGCAAAGATTTCGGCATCTTCATAGATGGTTCTATCTTGAACTACATTTTTGGCTGACCGTTGTATCTGAAGGGTGGTATTCAGGCGTGAGTGCAGAAAATACACTTGTAAGTTAAATGCCCAGCGCTCCATATCTGCATAAAAGTCGTAGATATATGGGTTTGAGGAAAGTTCTTCATACTGCGGCTCCCAAGACATGTGTTTCGCTAATAACGTAGTAAGGGTCGTTTTCCCGGAACCAATATTTCCGGCTATAGCAATGTGCATAAGTGATTGTATTTATCCACAAAATTGCACTTTTTTGAAAAACAACTACTACTAAGTCGAAATTATCTCTAAGGTTATATCCTTAGCTTATGTTTGTAAATAATAGTTTACTGAAAACCACTGAAATACTTATTTTGGGGTATCTTAAATATTAATCGTTGTGATATATTTAAGATGCCAAAAAATATGATTTAAAACATAAAAAAAACAAATCAAATACTATATTCTTTGTAATTTTGTTGCACTTTATGAGAATAAGATTTTTAAAATAGTTAGATAGCTGGGTACGAAAATTCAGCTAAAAAACATACAGAATCTAATACTCTTAATTAAGGAAAATTTACTATTTGATAAATAACATCTTGTATAGGTTTTATGTTAGATAAACTCTTTGGAAATGCTCAAAATTGGAAAGAAAAATATGAGCACGAGAATAAACTACGCGAGCAAGCGGAAAGATTATTAGAAAAGAAGGCTGAGGAACTTTACCTTAGAAACCAAGAAATAGAAAATCAGAGCACTGCATTAAGAAATAATATTGAAGAGTTACACGCCCAAGAGGAAGAGCTAAGACAAAACTTAGAAGAGTTAGTAGCTGTTCAGGATACCTTGGTAGCAGAAAAAAATGCAATTGCAGCAGCCGAAAAACGGTTTCGTTCTTTAACCGAATCTTCAGCAGACGCTATAATTTCAATCAATGCAAAACATATTATTTTAACGTGGAATAAAGGCGCAGAAAAACTCTTTGGCTATACCAAAGAAGAAATGGAAGGCAAAGAAATCATGCACATCATCCCTGATGAGTTCAAAGAAAGGCATATTCAAGGAGTTGAAAGATTTCTCCAAACACGCGTTCCCCATATCTTGAACAAAACTGTAGAAGTTGTAGGCAGAAAAAAAGAGGGCGTGCTTTTTCCCATAGAGCTAACACTTTCTACTTGGACGGAAGGAGATGCTGTGTTTTTTAGCGGAATTATTCGGGATATAACCCAAAGAAAACAAAATGAAGAACGGATTCGGCAAGCCAATGAAGAGTTACACGCCCAAGAGGAAGAGCTAAGACAAAACTTAGAAGAGTTAGCCTCAGCCCAAGATACTTTGATAGCAGAAAAAAACGCAATTGCAGCAGCCGAAAAACGCTTTCGCGCCATAACCGAAACCTCTCCCAATGCTATCCTCTCTATGAATGCCCAAAATATTGTTTTAACATGGAATAAAGGCGCAGAAAAACTCTTTGGCTATACCAAAGAAGAAATGGAAGGCAAGGAAATTATGCGCATCATCCCCAATGAATACAAAGAACAACATATACAAGGAGTAGAAAGATATTTAAAAACACGTATCCCTAAGGTTTTAAATCAGGTAGTAGAAATAACAGGTCTAAAAAAAGATGGAACTATTTTCCCGATTGAACTCATTTTATCTACTTGGACGGAAGGAGATGCTGTGTTTTTTAGCGGAATTATTCGGGATATAACCGAACGAAAAATAGCCGAAGAAAGAATTAATAAAACAAATCTGGAATTACGCGCCCAAGAAGAGGAACTAAGACAAAACTTAGAAGAATTAGCCTCAACTCAGGATACTTTAATGGCAGAAAAAAATGCAATTGCGGCAGCCGAAAGGCGGTTTCGATCTTTAACCGAATCTTCAGCAGATGCCATAATCTCTACCAATGCCCAAAATATTGTTTTAACATGGAATAAAGGCGCAGAAAAACTCTTTGGCTATACCAAAGAAGAAATGGAAGGCAAGGAAATTATGCGCATCATTCCCGACGAATACAAAGAACAGCACATCCAAGGAGTAGAAAGATATTTAAAAACACGTATCTCTAAGATATTAAACCACCCAGGAGAAATAATAGGCCTAAAAAAAGATGGAACAACTTTTCCCCTTGAAATCATTGTATCTACTTGGTCTGAAGGAGACTTAGTATTTTTTAGTGCTATTATTCGGGATATAACCGAACGAAGAATAGCCAAAGAAAAACTTAAACAAAAAAACGTGGAATTACAGGCTCAAGAAGAAGAATTAAGACAAAGTGTAGAAGAATTAGAAGCCTCCAACGAAGAATTATTGAGAGTTCATCATTTGCTGAATGAAACCAATAAATCTTTGCAAGAATCTGAACGAAACCTTGAAACCAAAGTGCAAGAACGAACCCAAGAACTGGAAAAAGCAAATCGGGTGAAATCAGAGTTCTTAGCCAATATGAGCCACGAACTAAGAACTCCTATGAACGCCATACTTGGATATGCCCAAATTTTAGGCCAAGCAGATGACTTAGGAACTAAACACAAAGAAAAAATCAGCATCATTAATAAAAGTGGGGAACATTTACTGCATTTAATCAACTCTATTTTAGATTTAAGCAAAATAGATGCCGGCAGAATGGAATTACAACCAGCTGAATTTGACCTCAAAGCTACCCTACACCAGCTGTATGACCTGTTTAGGCTACAATGTGAGAAAAAAGGTATCGAGTTCCAATTTGATATCGTAGGCTCTGTACCCAACTTTGCCAAAGCAGATGAAAAAAAACTAAAGCAGTGCCTGATTAATATTATTGGCAACGCAATTAAATTTACAAAAGCAGGTTTTGTAAAACTCATAGTAACAAAAGAAACAAATGAAACCGTTAAGTTTTTAATTGCAGATTCCGGCAGAGGCATCCCAGCAGATAAAATTGCAGCTGTTTTAGAGCCTTTTACACAAGTGCATGAACACCTAAATACAGAAGGCGGAACCGGTTTAGGCTTAGCAATTACCAAAAAATTTATAGAAATGATGGGCGGAACGTTAGAATTAAGTAGCACCGAAGGTATTGGAACCTCTTTCTGGTTCACAATCCCATTAGAAGAAGTGAGTAATTTTGAAACCACTCATTTATCTAATGCCAAAATCATTGGTTATCAATCTACTAAGCCCATTAAAGTTTTAATTGTAGATGACAACCCCGTCAATCGTTCTTTGGTTATAGATATATTATCACCCTTAGGTTTTGAATACGATTTAGCAGAAAATGGAATCCAAGCTATTGATAAAGCTATAACATATTCTCCCGATATTATCTTGATGGATATTCGGATGCCCGGTATGAGTGGCATTCAGGCAACCGAAGTAATCCGAAGAATGGAATTAGGAAAAATTATGAAAATTATTGCCGTAACAGCCAACGCCTTTGAACAAGATAAAAAGGAATATTTTGAAAAAGGCTGTAACGGATTTGTAGCTAAACCCTACAACCCCACTACCCTGCTGGAAGAAATGAGAAAAATGTTAAACATAGAATATCTCTATGAAGAAACAACAACCCCTGAGTTAAACAAAGGAACAGCCTCTAATACAGTAGAAATCAACCTAAAAGAAATCAAAAATCATATTGATATACAGACACTTAAAGAATTTGAACAAGCATTATTAGTCGGTAAATTTGAAGAAATGAAACATATCATTACCGGAGTTGCAGATACAAGCCCCTTGATTACTACCTTTAAAATCCAAATAATGGAATTAATCAAAAACTTTGATTTTGATACATTAGAAACACAATGGGCAGAAATTTTAAACTCCTAACCCCCAATTTTTAATTTTTAATTTTTAGAGGTTGTTTAAAATTTATTTTTTTATTCTGTTAAGCATAATTCTAATCA